>PLLD01000005.1 GCA_003141205.1 Gemmatimonadota bacterium | reverse complement strand
CAGTCCTACTACACCGACCTGCCAGGCGTCGAGATGACGCTCAAGATGCCGGGCGATATCGCGGGGGTGACCGACTTCATCTTCGGATGGCCGGTCGCCGCGGTGGCCTCAGGCACCGCCGGCAACCAGGGCAGCGTCGTCGTGACCACCACGGTCGACAGCTCGACGGCGAACAACTGGTATGCGGTCCTCGGCTACGCCGTCGACATTGTCTGTGGTGCGGTCGGGATCTCAGGGGTCGACACGTCGCAGACGTTCATCGGAGGCCCCGGAGACACCAACCAGCGCAGGACGAGCAACTACTTCCAGGACATGAGCATGCAGACCGGACTGCCGTGCATTCCGCTGTGGAACGCCGCGAACAAGGGCAACACGAACGTCGTCGCCGTCGACCGGACCGCCAGCACGGCGCCGAACGTGACGTTGATCCTCGCCCAGCTCAACGCCAACTACAACCCGTAGGAGCAGGTCACATGACATTGTCAGAGGTCATTGATGCCTTGACCAAGGTCAAGAACTTGATCGCGTCGACCGGCGAGGAAGCCGGAGTCATCCTCCACTCGGTTGAGGGGGACGTGGAGACGGTGATCCACGCGATCGGCGTCCAGTTCGCCGGCGCGAGCTTGGGCTCGGGCCCGCAGGTCACGCTCACCCACGGCGCCGCACCGCCACCGGCACCGGTCGAACCGCCGCCGCCCGCCGATCCTCCTGTCGACGAGCCGACAGGCTAGAGGGGCACACGCCCGCACGCTCCACCCCGCCGCGGCTCGTCACCGCGGCGGGGGCGGGCGACCTACATCCGACCATCGAGGCGACACCGTGAACCTGAACCTTGAACTGGCCTGTCTGATCGCGGTCCTTGTGATCGTCGTCCTCGTCGCCGTCCACGTCGGCGTGCTGTGACCGGCCCGCTCTCAACCCCGGCCCCCCCCGCGGTCACATCCGAGCCGAAGCCCGCGGCGCACCGCTCCTTCACGCAGGTCGTTGACCAGCCCCGCCCCGGTACCGACTGGTCGTTCGTGCCGTCAAACTCCGACTGGTCGCGGCTGCTCTCGATTACCGCGACACTCACCACCTCCGGGGCGGACGTTGACAGGGCACCGAACATCACCGTTACCGACCAGGAGGGCAACGTCATCACGGTCGACACGCCCGTCGGTGCGCAGGCCGGCAGCACCACGGGAAGGTGGGGCTGGCGGCCCCATCCAATGTACTACGGCCAGGACAGCAACCAGACGGTAACGGCCGGGTCGATACCCGGGCTTTGGCTCCCGCCAGAAAGCACGGTCGCCGCCGACACGAGCGGACTCGACACCCCGACCACCGGCGTGCAGGCAACGATCGACACCGCGTCGATCACCGCGAACCTCCCCGTCACGATCGTGTTCGGAGTCAACGACACCGTCGCCTGGAACCCGGCCGGCGGCGCCGGCCCCGAAGTCAACTACTCGATCGCCGCCGGCGTGTACGCCACGACCGCCGATGTTGCCGCCGCGCTGAACGCCGCGACGGGGGCCGGCCCGGCAACACTCGGTTTGGGCGCCCATTTTGTCGACCACGGCGGCGGCGTGCTGCGCTTGACCGCGGTGCAGGACGTTGGTGCGGACGGCAACGGGTCGAATGTCGCGTCCGTGATGGCCGCCGATGCGTGGGCGTCGATCGTGACCGGCGGGACGACCGCCACGCTCGCGGGCGGCGTCGACGCCGACGGCGGCGACCAGTGGACCAGCATCGTCGCGACCTACGTCGTCGCCTACCACGCCTACTGGGCGACCCTGGACGCGGTGATCGACCAGCTCGCCGCATCCCGGTAGCCCGATGGCGGACTACGAGCTGCAGGGCACCGTAACCGTCAGCCCAGGCGCAACTCCCGACAACCCCGAAGTGGCCGGCCTGAGTTTCGATGACTGGGAGGTCGAAGCCATCACGCTAGAAGTGCCGGCCGGCCCGAAGGGTAATCTCGGGTTCTACCTCGCTAACAACGGCGTGCAGTGGGTACCGTTCAGCGCCGGCGAATGGTTCGTGTGGGACGGCCACGAACAGACGTTCTACCCCGACAGCTACCCCAACGCGGGCGGCTGGGAGATCGTCGCATACAACACCGGGTACTACCCACACGACATTAAGGTCCGGTTCCACGTCAACCAGCTCCAGGCCGCCGCCGGCGCGACCCTGCCGACCGTGCTCACGTTCGTGGAATCCGGCGTGCCCACGCCCGACCCGGTAGTGCTGTGAGCCTCGACAGCCCCGACTACTCCAACGCAGTTATCGCCGCCAGGGCTCTGCTCGGCTCGTTTACCGCCGCTGACGAGTCGGCCAGTATCGCCCTCCCATCGACCGTCACCGCCCTATGGGTGTGGTATGCCGCTCTGCCCGCAACTGAGCAGTTCCCCACTGCCACGGGCGACCAGTCAACCATCGTTTACCCCGTATACCAGTACACCGCCAGCCTAAACGACACCGGCTATCCGCCGTTCGTGTTCCTCGTGGAACCAGCCCTAGACAGCTCCGTGACCGTCGCCGTCGGCTCGCCGCCGTTCGGTAACTGGTTCGTGACCGGCGACACCAGCCTGCGAATCGCTGCAGCACTGCCGTTCATCGTCCCGACCCTCCCGGTCTGACGCCAGCCCAGCTGCTATTCTCGCCGCCATGCCGAACTTCCTCGCAAACCTCCCACACCTCCTCATGGCCTTGGTTGTCGTCGCGGCTGCGACGGTGCTCGCGGCGACGCACACGATCACCGGCGGCGAAGCGATCGCTTTGATCGCCGGTGCCGGCGGAGTATCCCTCGGCGTCGGCGCGAGCAACGCCGGGTCGAGCACGCCCGCGCCTACCGTGAGCGTGACGTCCACGCCGCCAATGGGCGGGCCGACCACCACCGCGACCGCGTCGACGGCCACGCCCGCCGCGGCACCGCCGGCAGCCTAGCCGTGGCCGGTCCGGTCACCGGCGGCGTCAACGCCGCCCCAGGCGGCAAGAGCACCGGCGTCGCTGGCCACACGACCGTCCCCGGGCCGAACCCGCCGACCGGCCCGAAACCGTCGACCGGCGCCGGCGGCAACACCGGCCCGCCTACCGGGCCGACCGGCGCAGGCGGGCCGTCCGGCCCGCCGTCGACGGGCGGTGGTGGTGGTGGCGGGACGACGACGATCGCTCCGCCCGGCCAGCCTCAGCCCGGCCCGCCGAACCTTGGCACCCCGACCGGCACACAAGTCGGCCCAACCGGCTACCAGGCCCCGATAGCGGTTGAGGGCACCCGTCAAGGTGTTGGCCTGCAGGACGGGTGGACGACGCTCAGACAAGCGTTCGTCGTCCAGATGCCCCTTATCGGGCAGCAGGCGAACATTCTCGCCCACCGCGGCATAGGAGGCTGAAATGTCAACAGTAGGAGGAGCGATCGCGGCCGGTGTTGCTGCGGGCGGCGGCATNNATCGTCAACATCCCGTTCGGCGCAGCAATCACCGCAGGCAGGGAAACGTCGCAGGTTGACGGCAACGGGACGGTCCAACAGGGAATGGTGTTCGGGATCAAGCTGCCCGACGGGACCACCACCTCGGTGTTCATCCCGTACAGCCAGATCACGAACACCAGCTATGTCGAGGGTTTGATCGGCCAGCGCGTCGCGGCGATCCAGGCCATCACCGGGTAGCCGGTGGTCCCGTTCTACTGGGAGGCTGAGGTCGGCCTCGCCTTAGTGGCGTTCTTCGTCGGCCTGCTCTGTTACGGCGTAGGCGGGCTGCTCAAAGCGATCGGTGCGGCGCTCGGCACGATCCCCCTCCTGTTCGGTCTCAGCCTCCCGTTCGGGCAGTGGTTCGACTCGATCACCGCGCCGGTAGCCGACTTCTTTGTTGGCCTTGGCGGCAGTCTGCTCGGCACCGTCACCGGAATCTTCAACGGCATCGCCTCGTCGTTGGTCGGCGTGTTCAACTGGTTCAAAGACGCGCTCGTCAACCACGCCACCCAGATCGAGTACCTGCACAACCACGGCATCCCGGCATCCGCGGTCGCCGTCGTCAACACCACCAACGCCTACAGCGACGGGCAGTTGCAGGCCGTCAGGACGGAGGTGCGTGCCGCGACAGTCAAATGGGAGGCGGCCCACACCTACGCCGACGCGCAAACCTATATCGCGCTTGAAAGGGCCGCCCCGAGCGTCGAGCATGCCGTCCTTGCCGGCCTGGGTACCGCGTTGATCGCGGCCGAGGTCCACGCGCAGGACCTCCACGACCAGCTGAAGGTGTACGTCAACGACCAGGTCGCCGGCGTCAAGGGGTGGGTCGACGCCGGCGTCGGCGCCAGGGTCCAAGGTATTGAGGGTGCGATCGCGATCCCGACCGGCACCGCGATTCCCAACATCGACGTCCAAGACCTCGTCAAAACGGGCGCGAAGGTCGCGATCGGGACCGCCGTCGCCGTCATCGCCACCAAGATCGTCGAGTGCCTCGTGTCGAACTGTCCGGGCAACAACAACTTTGCCGACCTTCTCAAGCTCGCGTTGGGCGTCACCGACTTCGCGCTGTTCGCCAGCTTCATCGAGCAGGTGATCCAGCATCCTGACGTCGCTGCCGCGACCGCCGCCGGTGACATCCAGTCGATCGTCCAGCCGCTGATCGCGGGCGGCGGCGATATCGTGTCCGAGCTCGAATCGTTGTTCGCGCTGTAGCTATGACGATCGTGTTGGAGGCAACCCCGTCGATTCTCGCCTTGGTCGTGCTGCTCGGCATGATCTATAGGGGCGCCGGCATGGTCCAACGCCAGCTAGAAGCGACCCAGCAGAACACGGAGGCGATCCAAGCACTGACCGTCCGGCTGGTACAGGTCGAGAAAGTCAACATCAAGACCAACGTGATCGCTGCGGACATCAAAGACAAAGTGACCAATGGCACCTGACCCGGCCGCCGCGCATGTGAACGCCGGCCGGCTCGCGCAGCTCCTTGCTGACACGATCGTCGCGCACACACCGCACACCGCGGAGATCAACGCCGAGACCACGACCCGCCACGTCAACACTTGGCTCGACGGCCTCGAAGCACACACCGCGTCGTTTGTCGGCCCGTTCCTCCAACAGATCCTCGACAACAGCGATCCGCCGCCCGAAGTGCGCGCGCTGCTGGAGGAGGCGATCACCCCGACCGCCGCATTCTCGTCGACCATAGAACAGATTTTCCTGTTCGGCATCGTGTCCACGATCCTCAGCCAGAGCGTGCAGCCGTTCGTGCAAGGCGTATCGAACCAGCTCAACGCGACCGCGGTCGGCCTGGGGATCGCCCGGCCCGTCGACCCGGCGATCATCGCCACCGCCGCCGGCAGAGGGCTCAACCTTGGTGACGCGCCGACCGTGACCGTCCCTGATTGGGCGTACGCGCAAGCCGCGCAGTCCGGGATCAGCAAGGCAGCGATCGACCTTGCCGCGTCAATCGTCGGCCTCCCGCCCGCGCTGCAGGAACTGTTTGAAATGAAGCGCCGCGGCATCATCAATGGCGCGCAAGTGCAGCAGGGCCTCCGTGAAGGCGACTTCCGTGACGACTGGATTCAGTACGCTGTCCAGCTCGAGCACGCCTGGTTGACGCCGATCGACTTCATCAACGCCGCCGTCCGCGAGCAGCTCCCCTACACGGACGCGGAAGGGTGGGCAAGCGCGACCGGGCTCGACACGACAACCCCGCTGCCAGGGTTCACGCCGCCCGCCGGCGCATCCAACAACATGTTCGGCCTCGCGTTCTCCGTCGCCGGCAGGCCGCCAGGCCCGGAGCAGCTCGCGGAAATGGTGCATAGGGGGATCATCCCCGCCACCGGGACGGGCGCGGACGCGTTGACGTTTCAGCAGGGGATCGCGGAGTCGGACGTCAAAACCAAGTGGACAGACCAGCTACTCGCACTCGGCACCTACGTCCCGCCGCCCGAGCAGACCGCTTCGTTGCTGGAGCGTGGCGGCATCACGCCGGCGCAAGCCGCGCAGTATTGGGCGGACCACGGTGTCCCGCCCGACGTCGTCGCCGCATTCACGTACGTGACGGAGCAGCAGCACGTCACGCAAGACAAGCTGCTCGCGAAAGGCGACATTTTGAAGGGGTACTACGACGGCATTTTTGCTGCGGCGCAAGCCACCGAACTACTCGGCCTGCTCGGCTACAGGGGTGACGTGGCGACCGAAATGCTGGAGGTGCAGGACTTCCGGCGGGAGATCCGGGCGATCGACACCGTCGTCAGGAAAGTCGGCACGCTGTACGAGGCGTTCAAGATCTCAGCGACCGACGCTTTGACCGCGATGGGGAACGTCGGCCTGCCCGTCGCGCAAGCCCAGGCGCTGCTCGGGATTTGGGATACGCTCCGCATAGCCCCGGTCAGGGTGCCGACCCCGACCGAGATCGGCAGGGCCGTCAAGGCCGCGACGATCACGGAGGCGGAGGGCCTCGCCGAGCTCGCGCGCCTCGGGTATGAGCCCAGGGACGCCGCGATCGTCCTGTCCAGCGAGAGCGGGGCTGCGGTCACGCCGCTGCCGGCGGCAGGGACCACGACGACGGGATGACGGATATCACGGTCTACCTGCCGGACAAGGTCGGCGAGGCCGCGAAGGCTGCGGGCCTCCCGTTCTCGCGGCTACTCTGCAAAGCGGTAGAGGACGAGCTGCGGCGGCGACAGGCCGTCGTGGAGCAGCGCGACTGGCTGCTGAACCCGCCCGGCCAGTTCGGCGGCGGAACGTGACCAAGTACACGCAGCCGACGGTTGACCGTAGGCCGGGCCAGTCGTACTGGGACCGGCTAAGAGAGGTCGACGCAATCCTCGCCGCCCGGTCGACGGTCACACCCGATAAGCGGGCGTTGATAGAACGCTGGCTCGAAACAAGCCCCCTGTCCGCCGCACCACGGCGGCCGTGATGGCCGACCCCAACGCGCACGTCACGAGGCATATGACTGCCGCCCGCGACCACATGAGCGGCATTGTGCGACGCCGCGAAGCCCTGGAGGCACTCGTCGCCGCCGGCCAGGCCGAAAGGGCCCAGCAGCCCGCGCATGAACTCTCATCGCAACCAGTGGACCCGCCCGACAAGCCCGGATGAGCTGCGTTACCTCGCCGCGTTCGACGCCATGCTTCGGCGGGGATGG
>PLLD01000311.1 GCA_003141205.1 Gemmatimonadota bacterium | reverse complement strand
GCCTGCTGCTTCGTCGCCGCGAACTTCGGAATCGCGATCGCCGCCAAAATGCCGATGATCACGACCACGATCAGCAGCTCGATCAGTGTGAAGCCCTTGCGTGCCTGACGCAGCATGATGGAATGCTCCAAAAAAGTGGTCGTACGGTGGTCGGAAACACGAACGATGAGCACCTGTTGAGCTGTCCCGAAGCAAGGACCGGACCACGTCGGCCACTACCTCGTAACTGCTTATATCACAGCTCTTTCTGGCGCTGTCTCCTCGGGTCGCCACCGGATTTCATCCCGCCCTTTGCATGCCGTGTTGCAGTCTGCGACCCCAAGACTGCCGTAGTCCGCATGAGGGCACGGTCGGTCACGGCTTGAACAGCCGCGCCACGGGCGCCACCCCCCCCAGCTCGAATTGCCGGCGTGCCCCGGCCGTGTCCCCCCGGTCGCGCAGCATGTAGCCGTAACCGGTGTGGAGATGCCGGTTCTTCGGATGATCCACCAAGGCCCGGTGATAGGCGGCATCGGCGCCGGTATAGTCGTGCAGCTGCTGGGCGGCGCTCGCCAGTACGTCCAGCGCGCGCAGGGAGTCGGGCTCGAGCAGGTACGCCGCGAGGGCGTTCCCCATCGCCGAATGCCAGTTGCGCTGATAGAACCGGACGTCGGCGAGCCGCAGATACCCCCACGCGTTGGCGGGCGCGATGTGAATCGCACTATCGAGCAGGATGGCCGCCCGATCGAGCTCGTTGAGCATCATCGCCGACTCGGCCCCGCCAAAGTAGGGACCGGGATCGTGCGAAAAGAGACGGCGCGAGACGCGATAGGCGCTGTCGGCCGCCGCCCAGTGCTTGGACCCGAGATAGATGTTGCCCGCGACATCGTGCGCGCGGTACGACTCGGGCTGGTTCCGCATCTGATTCACCATGAGCGTCTTGCTGTCGACCCAGATCGGCGTCCGGGTCCACGCCCGCACGACGAACGCCACACACACGACCGCCGCGAGCGCGCCGACCAGTCGCGGGCGTTGGGACATCCCGCGCGCGAAGAGCCACCCGGCGATCATCGCCACGCCCACGCTCGGCAGGTAGAGCGTACGCTCGGCCAGCACGACGCCCGTCGGAAAGAGCACGTTCGACACCGGCGAGACCGCGATGGCGAAGAGCAGGATCCCGAAGGCGACCGGCGGCACCCGGCGCCACGTCGCGGGAATCGCCGCAACGGCGGCGAGAACGAGCGCCGCACCCAAGACGATGACGGGTGTCACGCTGGTCTGGAGATCGATCACGCGCGGGGTGTAGTCGATCTTGAGATCCACCGGCGCGAGCATCAGCCGGGCACACTCCGGCACGACGCGGAGCATCGTCAGCCACCGTTGGCCCGTCGTCGCGTTCCACCAGGTGGGCGCGACGACCACGAATTGCTCGTGCCGGAACAGGAGCCACAGGACGAGGAGGTAGCACACCGTCAGCAGTCCGTACCAATCGTACAGCCGCCGCCGGCTCGCGATCGCCTGGCGCCACGGCCCGGCGAACAACAGGTCGTGGCAGACCGCGAGCGCGAGGAAGACGATCCCGGTCTCCTTGGACGCCAGCGCCAACGCGTACCACACGACCGCGCTCCAGTGGTTGCGCCGGTGCGCGAGCCAGGCCGCCAGCACGCACACCGTCATGAGGAGCTCGAGCCGCCCCACGATGTTCGACACCGCCTCCACGTGCACCGGGTGCAGGGCGAACAGGACCGCGCCGAACCACGCCCCGCGCGCAGGGAGCATGAGCGAGAGCACCCGCCAGACGAGCAGGCAGACGATCACGTGCAACAGGACGTTGACGAGATGAAACCACCACGCGTGGCCGTGGGAGAGCGCCCAATCGATCGTGAAGCTCGCGATCGCGAGGGGCCGATACTGCCCGCCGGTCGTGTTCGGCCAATAGGGGTGCGTGAACGCCCGCCAGACGCCGGACAGCGAATGCACGAGCGCGTTGTTGGCGATGATCCCGTTGTCGTCGAACGCGAAGCCGTTCCGCAGCGCGTTGGCATAACAGAGAACCGCCACCACGACGATCGAGGCGGCCGGAGCCCAGCGGCGGATGTCGGTGCGCCCGATCATGGTGCCGCGTCCCGCGTCCGGCACGTCGTCAGCATGTAGCGGGCGTCCGCATACGCGGGGTCGAGCGACAGCGCGTTCTGCAGCAACGGCTCGGCCAAGCCGCACTGCCCCGCCACGAAATAATGATACGCGAGCATCTCGTAGACCCATGGATCCCCGGAGTACAATCGCAGCGCGATCCGCGCCTCCCGCTCCGCCGATCCCCACTCCCCCGCATCGAACATCTCGCCCATCAGGGAAAAGTGGGCCCGGTAGCTCAGCGGCTCATCCCGCACCGACTGCTCGATCAATCGACGACTGTCGTGCCAGACCGGCTGCCGTCGCGCGCTCCGCCATGCGCCCGCCGCAAGCACGCACGCCCCAAGCACGCACGCCGCGGCCCCGGCAAGGATGCCGCGGCGTGTGCCCTCCCTGACGCGGACCCGCGCCACGAGGACCTGCGCCAGCGCCCCCAGGACGAGCACCGCGCCCACGCTCGGGAGAAACAGCGTCCGTTCGGCGAGCAGCACACCCGAGCGGACGATGAGGTTGCTCACGGGCAACAGCGCGAGCGTGGCCCACCAGATCCCGAATGCCGCCACCGGCGCGCGGCGGCGGGCCACGACGGCCAGCGTCACGGCGGCGACGGCGAGGACGAGCCCCAGGAGCGCGCCGGCATCCGGCCCATCCCGGAGCGGCGTGCCCGCGGGGCTGTACATCGCCGCCAGATGGGCCGGCCAGACGAGCAGGCGCGCCCACTCGGGCACGACACCCAGCATCGTCCACCAGCGGCCGCCCCACGACACGTGCGCCCACGGCACCGCGAACGATTCGCCGCGGATCCCGTGCAAGACCACGCTGCGCACCACGACGTAGCACCCCCCCACGGCCGCCAGCGTCCCCGCGACCGGGGCCAGCGTCGGCCACCGCGCGCGCCACCCTCGGGAGTCGGGCACGACCGTGCATTCGGCCGCGAGCAGCAGCGCAGGCAACACGATGGCGTGCTCCTTGGCGAGGCACGCGGCCGCATACAGCGCCGCGAGGCCGGCGACGTCACGGGCATGCAGCGCCGCCTCGGGCGCCGCGATGCGCCGCGCCAGATAGAGGGCCGCGGCGGCCGTCACCGCCCCCGCCGCCAGGAGCTCCGACTGACCCACGACGTTGGCCACCGCCTCGACGTGCACCGGATGGACCGCGAACGCGGCGGCCGCGATCCACGCCGCCCCGAGCGACAGCACCCGCCGCGCGAGCGCGTATACGATCAGCGTGACCGCGACGTACAGCGCCACGCTCACGACGTGAAAGAGCGCGGGCGACCCGTGCCCCGCCGTCCACTCGAGCGTGAATACCATCGATGTGAGTGGCCGGTACAGCGACCCGCCCCACCGCGGCGGCCAATACGACTGCGTCAGCAGCGCGCCCAGCCGATACAGATCGTGCACGCGAGCGTTCTGCACGATGAGGGGGAGGTCATCGTAGGCAAACCCGTTGGCGAGCCCGGTCACGGACGCCGCGAGGGCCAACGCGATCAGGGCCGCCGGACGCCAATCCGCGCGCGTCACGCCCGTCCCGCGCGTGCGTCGCCGGGCCGGGTGGGGGTGAGGGTGGTCAGCGCGACAGGTTGTAGCGCAGGATGTGGCCGATCGCGGCAGCCCCATCGCGCCAGCCGATCTTCTTCCCCTCCGCGTACGTGCGGCCGGCGTAGCTGATCGGCACTTCGAAGATCCGCGCCCGGCATTGCGCGAGGCGCGCGGTGATCTCCGGCTCGAAACCGAACCGGTCCGATGTGAGCGTCAGCGACCGCGCGAGATCGCCCCGCACCGCTTTGTAGCACGTCTCCATGTCGGTGAGGTTCATATTGTTCAGCATATTGCTGAACGTGGTCAGCAGGGCGTTGCCCACCGAGTGCCAGAAGTACAGAACGCGGTGCGGTCCACCGAGGAAGCGGGATCCGAACACCGCGTCGGCGACGCCGCTGACGATCGGATCCAGCATCGCGGGCCAGTCGGCGGGATCGTATTCCAGGTCGGCGTCCTGAACGATGACGACGTTCCCCGTGCTCGCCGCCAGCGCCGTGCGAATCGCCGCGCCCTTGCCGCGATTCTGGGGGTGACGGAGGAGCTGGTCGATGCGCCCGGCCTCCTGCAGACGCGTCAGGACATCCCAGGTGCCGTCGGTGGACGCGTCGTCGACGCAGATGACCTCCTTGGGGACCTGCACGGAGTGCACCTGATCCAGAATCAGCTGGATGGTCTGCCGCTCGTTGTAGACCGGGATAAGCACCGAGAGCCGGAGCTGGTCGAGCGACAGCGGCGTTCGGCCACGGAGCCGCTGCATGGGCTCGGTGCGCGGCTCGGTCACTGGCTCGAATATTCGATGGTGCGGCGTTGTCATCACACGGAAGGCGAGAGAGTGTGCGCCGCATCGTCAGGCGCCCCCCCGGCGACCCGACCGGGCCCCGGGTGCGGCGGACGCCCCGTCGGCGCTGTCCGTCTGTGCCAGCAGCGACCGATAGTATGAAACGTTGGCGCCCCGAGCAAGGCCATCCGCGGCGACCGGCCGCAGGGCCGCCCAATCCCCCGCGCGCTCGAGGCACGTGGCGAGGTCGACGCGCGCGTCCGGAAAGGACGGCACCAGCACCAGCGCCCGGCGTAGGAGCGGGACCGCGATGTCGCACCGGCCGGCCGCGAAATACTGCGTGCCCATCCGGTTGACCAGCCGCGGGTCGCCGTCGTACAGCCGGAGCGCGAAGCGTCCCTCCCGCTCCCCGGTCTCCCAGTGTCCGGTCATGAACGACCAGTCCGCATAGGCGAAGTGCGCGGCGTAACTGAACGGCTCGTCCACCACGGACTGCACGAACAACGTCGGGTCATCCCGCCAGACGCCCTGCCGCCCCGCGCTCCGCCCCACCCCCGCGAGCAGCAGGATCCCCACTCCGGCCTCGGCCATCCGGAGAGGGCGCGGGCCCGCGGCGCGGAGCCGCTCGCGCACGACCGCCGCCGCTGCCCCGAAAGCGATGACCGCGCCGACGCTGGGCAGGAACAGGGTGCGCTCCGCGAGCAGAACGCCGGAGCGCACGATGAGATTGCTCACCGGGAGAAGGGCGACGGCCGCCCACGCGATGCCGAAGGTCAGGACCGGCGAGCGCCGGCGCATCAGAATGGCGAGCGCGCCGACGGCGATGAGGAGCAGGAGCCCCAGCAGAGCCGCCGGGTCCGCCGCATCGCGCACCGGAGTCGCGGGCGGGCTGTACACCGCCGCCAGGTGCGCGGGCCACACGAGGAGCCGCACCCATTCCGGCACGACGCCCAGCATCGTCCACCAGCGCGTGCCCCATCCGGCCTGCCGAAACGCGATCGTCGGCGCCTCACCGACCACGCCGTGCAGGATCGCCCCGCGCAGTGCCAGATAGGCGATACCGACGCCCCCGAGGCTGAGGGCCAGCGGCCAGAGCAGGCGCGTGCGCGCCCGCCAGGTCGTGCCGGTTCGGAGAACCGTCCCCTCCGCCGCGAGGAGGAGGGCCGGGAGCACGATCCCGTGCTCTTTCGCCAGGCACGCCACGGCGTACAGGGCGGCGAGGAGGGCGCTGTCGCGCCGAGAGACCGGGCGGGCGGGATCCGCCGCGCGCCGGGCGATGTAGATCGCGACGGCGCCCACGACGGCGAGCGTCACGATGAGCTCCGATTGGCCCACGACGTTGGCGACCGCCTCGACGTGGACCGGATGCACGGCGAAGACGGCGGCCGCGAGCCACGCGGCGCCCCGCGGCAGGATGCGCGAGGCGAGGGCGTAGACGGCGAGAGCGGCGGCGACGTACAGAGCCACGCTCATCACGTGGAACGGAAGAGCCGAACCGCGACCGACGGCCCATTCGAGCGCGAAGAGGGTGGAGGTCAGCGGCCGATACAGCGTGCCGCCGAATTGCGGGGGCCAATACGATTCGATCGCCACGCGACCGATGCGGTGGAGATCGTGCAGGCGCGGATTCTGGACGATCACCGGCAGGTCGTCGTACGCGAACCCGTTCGCGAGTCCGGCGGCTGACGCCGCAAGCGCGAGCGCGGCTACGCCCAAGCCCGGAGCGCGCCGCCACGCGGCGCGCTCCCTCCCATCGGTCACGCCTCGACCCCGAACCGGGTCAGCTTGCGATATAGCGTCGACGGATCGATCCCGAGCACCTCCGCGGCTCGGGCCCTGTTCCCTCCCTCGCTCTGCAGGACCCACAGGATGTAGGCGCGCTCCACCGCATCCAGCGTCGGCGACCCCGGGCTCCGCTCGGCCACGAGCGATGCCCGCTCCGGCTCCCGGACGCGGTCGGGCAGCACGGCGACCTCGATCGTGTCGCCCGGAGTGAGGATCACGGCGCGCTCGAGGGCATTCTCGAGTTCCCGGACGTTTCCGGGCCACGCGCACTGCAGCATCGCCTCGAGCGCAGCGGGACTGACGCTTTTGACCGGCTCGTCGCGCGCGGCCGCCAGGCGCTCGAGAAAGACGTCGATGAGGAGCGGGATGTCATCGCGGCGCTCGCTCAGCGGAGGCAGGTGCACGGCGATCACGTTCAGGCGATAGAACAGATCGCTCCGAAAGGCGCCCTGGCGGATGGCGTCTTCGAGATCGCGATTCGTCGCGGCGATCAGGCGCACATCGATCGGCTGGGCCTCCGTGGCCCCCACGGGGATCACTTCGCGGTGCTGCAACACGCGCAGCAGCTTGACCTGGATCGCCGGCGTGGTCTCGCCGATCTCGTCCAGGAAGAAGGTGCCGCCGGCGGCCGCCGTGAACAGGCCGGTCTTGTCCTTGACCGCTCCCGTAAAGCTTCCGCGCACGTGCCCGAACAGCTCGCTCTC
>PLLD01000133.1 GCA_003141205.1 Gemmatimonadota bacterium | reverse complement strand
TGTTGCCCCACCGCCGTCGTTACCACCTCATCGAGCCTTGTCGGCGCGGCGGCAAGCGCGAAGTCGAGCGTTGCGGTTTGATCGGCGACGAGCGTGATCTCCTTCATCAGCGGCTGGTAGCCGACGCGCCGCGCTGTGACGCGATATGTCCCGGGCCCGACGCCGGTGATCGTGTACTTTCCCTGCGCGTTGGCGGTGGTGCGAAGCGCGGTTCCTTCGACACGAACCGATACGTCGGACAGTGGCCTCTTGAGCGGGCCGTCCGTTACGTGGCCGGTGATCGTCCCACCCATTTGGGCCGCTACCGTCGCCGGCGGTAGCTCGGTTCGCTTTACCAGAGTCGCACGCGTGGCCCCGGTGACCTGCACGTCAAGCCCCGCGTCGAGCAGGACCGATGTCAGCGCCGCGGCAACCGATATCTCCGTGGCCGCCAGCGTTACGCGCGCATCGCCCGCGATCAGACTCCGGCTGTAATTGATCTCGAGTCCTGACCGCTCGGCGATCGCGTCGATAGCAACGGCGACCGATGCGTCGTGGAGATCGAGCGGGATCCTCCGCTGGAGAACCGCCATGTTTCTCGCGTTGACGCGCTTACCCGTCGCTGGAAGGACCGCGAAAAACACCGGGCCCCGGGCGACGTAGGACACGGGCGCTCCGTGGTCGGGCTCCTGAGCCCGAGCCCGTGCGCCGACCAGCCCCAGAGCAATCCAGAGCCCAGCCACGATCGGTCGGCTTCCAGGGATCATCGACAGCCCTCTGTGTGGGAAGGATGAGCTCACGGCAACGGCACGAGCGTGACCGCTCGCCCTCGCCGCACGACTCGGGCGTTCAGCAGCGCCCCAAGTTCGGCGAGCATCTGCTCCGTAGGCTCCGCAGCCCAGCTAGCCGTCACGAGCCGGCTAGCCAACGCGGAGTCCGTGACCGTCACATCGATGTCATACCAGCGCTCGAGGTCGGGCACCAACTCGCGGAGTGGGACGTCGTGGACACGGAGCTGGCCCGCCGTCCATGCCGTCAGCGCCCCCACATCGGCGCCATGCGTGACCGAGACCGCGGTGTCGCTGACGATTGCCAAGTCGCCGGCCCGTATGTCGCTGATCACTGCGGGCACTCTGCGTCCAACTCGTGACACAGCGACCTCGCCTTCCTCTACGGCAATCCGTGTGGCGGGATCCCCAGCATACGCGCGCACATCGAACTGCGTGCCCACGTCCACGGTCCGCGCAGTCGCGGTGCGCACAGTGAACGGCAGAGCCGCATCGTGTACGACGGTAAACGTCGCCTCGCCCTCAAGCGCGACCTCGCGCATCCCGTGCCCGTACTCCGTCGAGATCCGGATCCGACTCGCTGGCGCCAGCATGAACTGCGAGCCGTCCGGCAGCGTCACCGAGAGGCGCTCCATTGCTCGGGTCGCATATTTNNAACCCATCGCGCCCGCACCTAGATGGTGCCCTCTCAGATTGATCAACCACCCGAGGCCGAACGCGATAATGAGCGACGCAGCGGCAGCCGCGCGTAGCCCGGGAGGACCGCCGTTATTCCACGGGTGCGACGCGAGCCGGCGCCGCGGACTGGCCGCCAACGGCGTGATCGACGCTGGGGTCGGCATCCCCACCGATTGCCGAAGCCGCCCGAGCGCCGCGAGCGTGTCCGATGGCGGTATCGCCGCTGGCGAAGCCGAGAACAGTCGCGATAACTCGGCAACCACGGCGGCACGATCAGGATCCTTAGCGCACCATTCAGCGGTTGCCGCCCGGTCGTCGGGCGTGCCCGCCCCGGAGACGTAGCGGGCTATTCGGTCGATGTCGCGCGTGTCGAGCATGCCCAGGAAACGCGCAAGCCGGCTCTGCTCCCTGTAGCATGGCTGCCACAGGTTCTCTAGGTCGCTCTTCTTACGTCACTCGCTCAGATGCTCTCGGACCCGCTCGCGCACCACAACGAGCGCACGGGTCATCTGCATTTCGACGGTCTTCGGTGAGATCCCCATCAGCTTCGCCGTCTCCGCGATCGACTGTCCGTCACGCCACCGGCGGAGGAACACCTCCCGACACCGGGGCGCGAGCTCCCTGGCCGCCGTCTCGATCGCCAAAGTCAGCTCAGCGGTCACGATCTCCTCGTCAGCCGGCACGGGCGCGACGCCAAGGCCAGGCACCCCAGCCGTGACTGATACCAAGTCCTCGTGCGTGCGCGCGACACTGGCGTGCCGGAGGACATTGAGGCATTGGTTCCGGGTCGCGGTGACGAGGTAAGAGCCAACATCCGCGCGCGGCGCCCATTCACTCCGCCGAAACCAGACGTTTCGGAAGACGTCTTGCACCACGTCCTCCGCCGGCTCGCGGGCTCCGAGATACCGGTACGCGAAGGCATAGAGCGTTTGGTAGTACGCCACGAACATCGTCTCGAACGCGGCGGCATCCCCGGCGCGGATGCGGGCCACAAGCGTCTGCCCATCCGTCTCGACGACGGGCGCACCCGACAGTGCTCCGTAGCGTTGCGATGCCATCGCGCGGCACGATAGGTGAGTGCCCCCATTCACGCAAGGCAAGACACGCGAGCGGTCGGCCTTAGCGGGGTGGTGTCTTCTTATTGATGAGCGTCGACGTGCGCGACCTCACGCGAGGGTCTGGTCGCACGCTCCCAACCCGTCTTGGCCGCCCGCATCGTCCATCCGCCGGGCGGCGAATGGCGCGACAACCACGCACCTGACCGCCGAGCCTAAGGAACGCGCGGGACGCCGGACTATATCCCATCCGCCAAGCTAACGAAGTTGAAGTCACGGACCTTGACTGGCGGCAGCACGAACTCGGCGCCCGGCGCGACCGGGACGAGTCTGGGGGTCCCCACCTGCTCGAGGTTGTTGAGAAAGAAGAAGGGCGACTCCGAGAAGCGGAAATTCTTGATGGGCTTCGTGATCTTCCCGTTCTCGATCAGCCAGAACCCGTCTCGGGTGACGCCCGTGAAGAGCAACGTCCGGAAGTTTGCGAACGTCAACCCCCCGGTCTGCGTGACGTACACCCCCCGCTGCGTCGTGGCGATCATGTCCGCGACCGTGCTCGACGGGCCGGCGGCCTGGAGCCGGCACGAAAGTGGGTTGTCGATCACGCCGGGCAGATGCTTCTCCTCGGCGTACCCGGCCCCGACGCTCAGGGTCTTGAGCACGCCGTGGTCGAT
>PLLD01000313.1 GCA_003141205.1 Gemmatimonadota bacterium | reverse complement strand
TTCGGCGGCGCGTTGCCCGCGGCGACGGGATGCGTTTCCTGCGCCGCGGCCAACTCGTATTGCGCGGCATCCCGCAGGATCTGCTCGCGCATGGTCGCCGCCTGCTTGGCCAGATCCGGATGCGACGCCGACCAGGTGAACCCGGGCGCGAAACGATCGACGAAGGCGAGCCGGGCCGCCTGCGCCTTGTTCGGCTCGAGCGTTCGGCTCTGATAGATGTCGATCACTTCGGTTTGGGCGGAGAGCGCGCCGGTGTCGCCGGGCGCCACGTCGAAGAGCTCCTGATACGCCGCGACCGCGCCGGAGAAATCTCCCTGATCGCGCAGGCGAGCGGCAATACGGCGCAACACCTGTATCCGGTCCGTCGTATCGGGGCGCGACGCGAAGTACCGCTCGGCCGCCGCGGCACCCCCGATCTGCGTGAAGGAGACGGCCATGTATTCGACAGCCTCACCCCGCAACCCCAGCCGAGCCTGCCGCTCGGGCGGGAGGCTATCGTACGCGTCGATCAGGCGGGCAAATACGTCGACCGCCTTCTGATAGCCATCCGGATGCTCGCGCGACGCGCTGCTGTAGTACGACCACCCGAGCTTGTACAGTCCCAGCAAATAGAGGTCGCCGTCGTGCGGCGCGCTCGCGACATCGCGCTCGTACGCGTCGGCCGCGTCCGCGAACAGCGACCGCCGCGCGTCGCCGCGTGCCGCGCTCGCCAGCTCGAAGCGCGCGTCACCCAGCCGGAAGAGTGCCTCCGCCCGGTACGGCGATGAGTCCCGCGTCGCGACCAGCTCGAACGCCGGGATCGCCTTCTGGAACTGCCGCTCGAACGCGTACAGCGTCCCGAGGGTGTACGCGGCCGCATCGATGTCGCCGTACTGCGGATACCGCCGCACGAGCTCCTCGAGACGCGCGACGGCCGGCCCGTAGTCGGGGTTGGCCACACCACCGGCCGCATCGCGCTGCGCGGCGGCGAACTGGGCATCGGCCCGCCGGGCGAGCAGCTCACCGGCCTCGTGCAGCGCTGCCGGGCGACCAGGGCTTGCGGCGTACCGGTCGAGCACGGTCGTCAGGCGCCCGATCGCCGAGTCGCGCTCCACCGGCGCGACGGTGTCGCCCGCCGCGAGGACCGCGTGAAAGGCCGCGTGTGCCGCGCCGAAGTCCGCAGCCTCACGATCGCGAGCGAGAGCCGACCGAACACCATTCCGCCGAACGGCCAGGTCCCGTTCCACCGCCGGTGTCAGCACGGCGATCGCGGCGCGCTGCCGGGCGGTGGCGTCGACGAGCGTGACGCGCACGGCGCGCGAAACCGAATCCGATCCGCCGGCCGGTAGGTGCGCGATGGCCGTATCGATGGCGGCCGCCGCGGCGATCGCCGAGCGCTGCACGTCGCCGATGAGGGCTCGGGTGGCGACCGCGTGCGCGAGCAGCGAATCCCGCAGCGCGAGGGTTGGGTGCCGCGCGAGGACGGCGGGCAGCGCGCGCTCGACCGTGTCCGCAAGGCGGCCGTAGATCGCCGCCGCTGCGGTCTCGCGCGCGAGCACCGCCCGGTCGTCCGGGGTCAATGCGCCCGGGTACCTGCGACCCATACTGTCCGCGACGGCGCCGTTCTCCGCCGCCAGCTCCCGAAGGGAGGCGATCTGGTCCGCGAAGATCCGGCGAATGCGATCCTCTGCCGAATCCAATCCCGGCGTGAGCCGCGCGGCGGAGTCGCTGATCGCCTGCACGCTGGCAGCCATCCCCGCGACGCTGTCACCCGCCGCCAGCACGAGCGCGCGCTGTCCGCGCATGATCGCCGCCTCCGCGGCCGCGCTCGCGCCGAGCGCGTCCAGGGCATCGGTGGCACGCCCCACGTCGAGATCGGCGGCCCGCAGCGTCTCGATCCCGTGCGCCAGCGCCATCCGGACGGCCGGACTGTCGGCCACGAATAGCGCGGAGCGCGCGAAAAGAGCGTTAGCGCTGTCGAGCCGCGCCATCACCGCGCGCGCCGTAAGGACCTGGAATGTGGGCATTGGCGCGCCGGCGGGGTCCCCGTCGTCCGCGCGCACTGCGCCGAGGAGGTTGCGCTCGGTCGCCGCCGCCGCAGGGGGCGCAAGGACCTTGGCACGCGAAAGGGCGGGACCGTCCACGAGCAGGGCATCGGCGGTCCGCGACGAGATGAGAATGTTCGCGGCCGTAGTCGTCGCGGCGTCGCGCGTGACGGCATCGAGCGCCTTACCGGCTGAATCAGCGACCGTCGCGAATGCCCGCTCCGCAGCCGCGGGGTCGCCCGCATCGAGCATCAGCTGCGCCGCGAGGAAGGAGGCCTCGCGCCCCTCGGGTAGATCGGGGTAGTCGCGCGCGAGACCCGCGAGGGCGGAGCGGGCCTCCAGCGCGGCCCCCAACCGGCCGAGCGCCAGGGCGCGCGTCCAGCGCGCCTGCGCGTCGGCCGCGCTTCCCGCCGGAATGGTGGCCGCGAGGGCGGCCGCGCTGTCGTAGCTCCCGGCGTCGTACGCGATCTCCGCCCGCCGGAGCTGCGCCCGATCGGTCGAGTCCGCGTGCGTGAGCGTGTGCGCGAGGAGATCGCTCGAGACGCTGTCGCGGTGCATGAGCAGCTGGATGCGAACGAGCGTCGCCAGGGGCCCCTCCCCGCGAAGGGAGAGCATGCGGTCACCCGTTGCGCGCAGGCTGTCACTCATCCCGAGCGCGTCGTAGCTCTCCGCGAGCAGAAACAGCCGGTCCGCCTCGCCGCCGCGCGGGAACGCATCCCCGCTGGCCGCGCACAGGATCAGCTTTCCGCCGCCGGCGTTCGTCGAATCTTCGCGACACCCCTGGGCGGCCTCCTCGGAGACCGGCCGGGGCGCGCGCAGCGGACCGAGGTGCCGGAGCCGCGCGAGCGCGTCGAGCGGCCGGCCATCGACCAGCTCGAAGAACGCCGCCCGGATCTCGCTGATCTGCGCCCGCTCGGGATCGGGGCCCTGGGCCCGGGCCGGCGCCGGCGCGCTCCCGACCGCGAGCGCGCACGCCACCCCCGCAAGGACCGCGCGGATCGGGCGTTCCCGTCGCATCAGGGGGCGAGCGCTCCGTTCGTCCACGTTGACTCGGCCCACTTGCCGTCTCGCCACGTGAACTGCACGTACGTCACGGTACTGCTCGTGACGCTTACCGTCGCCGTCTCCGCCGTGGGGGCGCCTGCGACGGTCGCGGACACGGCTACGACGTGCGTGCCGGGAAGGAGGTTCGAGCGGTATACCTGGTCGGCGCCCCCCGCCGCGAGAGCGGAATCGGCGATCGTGGAGTACCGCCGCGTCCCGGTCGGGGCGCTGTCCACCCACACGCGCACGCTGTCGAGCGCCGCGGCTCCCCGTGCGCCCTCGGCGGCGTCCGCACCGATGAGCACGACGAGGGTCCCCGCATCGCGTTGCCGCACCGCGGAACCGAGCGCCAGGAATCGATCGCGATCCGCCAGGAGAGCCCGCTGCGACGCGCTGAGAAGCGAGTCGAGGGAATGCAGCGCGGCCACATCGCCGCTCATGAGCAGCGTGTGTGCCCGCGCCTCCGAGCGGCCCGCCGTCGCGCTGTCCAGCCGGGACTCGAGTGCCAGCCGCTGCCGGCGGAGATCCGCCAGGCGCTGCTCGTCCTGCGCGATCGCGTGCGTCGCATCGGCGCGCTGGGCGCGATAGCGCGCGATCGCCGCGCTGTCGCTCTGTTGCGCGCCCAGCCGCGAACCGGCGAGTACCACAAGCAACCCGATAACCGTCCCGACACCGCGCATTCGCCCCCCCGCGTACCTCATGGATGGGTCTCCCCGCCGCCGCCACTCCGCTGCTCGATCCGTTGTATCTCGTCGTTCAGCCGCTTGAGCTCCGCCTCTTCCGCGCGCAGCTCATCCTCGATCTGCGCACGCCGGCTTTCGAGATCCCCGATCCCGTGCGCTTCGTAGGCCGCAATCTCTGACTGCAACTCGGCGATCCGCGTTTCACGCCGCGCGATCTCCGCCTCGAGGCGCTTATGCTGGGCCCGCAGCCGCGCGACGCGGTCGGCCAGCATCGAGCCATGCAACAGGCCGCTCAGATTCCCCTGCCAGCCGAGGGAGAAGTTCACCTTCATATAGTCGTACAGCGCGGTCGCCGGATTCGCTGCCACCGGCTTGGCGCCACCGCCGGACACATCGGTCAGCGCCAGCTCGGCGCGCAGCCCCCTATAAATGACGGCGGCCCCGATGTTGTTCTCCCAGGCGTCGTTCTCCGCCATGAACGTGACCACGGTGTTCACGGTCGGATGCAGATCCGCATTCACCCCGAAAAAGATTCCCCCGGTGTGCGCGCTCGCGTAATCCGAGACCGGGATGGTGCCATGGTTGGAAAACAGACCATTCCCGTATCCTACGCTGAAGCTGAGACCCAGCGACGTCCACCCCGGCTCCGGCGATCCGACGTACACACTTTTCGTCGCTACGCCATACAGCGTGTTTCCGGTCTTGAACCCGTCGTGGATCGAGTCGGCGGCCAGGTGCGGCGCGGTCGCGCCGGGCACCGGATTCTCCTGGTACCCTCGGCCAAAGCGATCGATGTGGTCGTACGGTCCGATATTGCGCATACCGACCGCCACCGAAGGGAGGAATTTCCAGATCCCGTGATGGAAATCGGCCTGATTGAGCAGCAATGCCTGCCAGAAAAATCCCTGCTCGGGATCGGTCGAATACACCGAGACACCGACCTCCGCCCGACCGAACAGCGCGAGGCTGAAGGCGCCCTGCTTGCTCAAACTCTCCGAGTAGCGCGGAAGGACGGGGCTCGTATGGTACGTGGTCCCCGAGAGAGTCAGTCCGAAATCACCGGACAGGGGCGACACGAACGCCACGGGAATATCGATGAGCCCCGTTCCCCAGCGCAGCGTCTGGGGAAAAGCATCCTGCGCCGCCGCCGGAGCGGCGGCGAGCACAAGCGCGACGAGAGCGGACGTCGCTCTCATTTCGGCGGCGTCCCCTCGAGCTGGTCGAGCCGCTCGGTCGCCCGCTTGATCGCCTCCTGCTCCTCACGCATCTGCTGCTCCAGAGCCTGGCGCTGCCGGACCGCGTCGCTCAAGCCCGCGCCTTCGAGCGATGCGAGGGTCGCCTGCAGGCGATCGATGCGCTGCTGCCGTTTCACGATCTCGCGCTCGAGCCGGCGGCGATCCCGCTGCAGCCCGGTGATGTCCGTGCGCAGAACCTGCCCGTGCACCAGCTCGCGGAAGTTTCCGGTGTACCCGATCGTCACGGCGAGCTTCGCGTAGTTGTAGACTAGGAATCCGTCGTACGGCCGCGCTTTCGTCCCGTCTTCGAGCTCCATGCCGTAGACGCCGAGGCTGAGGCCGCGCCAGTTCCCGACGAACCCGGCATTCCAATCCCACCCATCGTTCTCGACCACGGCGGAGACCAGCGTATTCGAGAACGGGTGCGCGACGGCGCGCGCGCCGAAGAAGACGCCGCGAATCACCGTTCCATGCGCGTTGTATATGGATCCGAGCCCGCCATCGCTCGAGAACAGCCCGTTGCCGCCCCCAAGGGTGAAGCTGACGCTGGAGATGGTGAGCGGCTCGTCGTCGAGAACGATCTCTTTCGTGGCGACGGCGTAGAAAGTCGGGGCGGTATGGAAATGCGCATACGAGGGTGGCGTGAAGCCGTGCGATTGGCCCGTGGAGTCGACCGTGATGTCGTGCCCGAGGAGGAAGCGGTCTTCGTGCCCGTACGATCCAACATTTCGGGCGCCGACCGCGATCGCCGGAAGGAAGCTGGCGAACTGGCCGTCCCGAAGGAGCAGCACCTGGCCGAAGGCTCCCCATTCACCGTTGTTGCTGTACAAGGACGCGCCGAGGGAGAAGCGGTGCAGCCAGTGCGTGTCGATCGACAGATTGTCGTTCCAGTACCAGAACGGATTCGAGGCCGGGGTCGTCACCGACGGAATCCGCAGGCCGCCGAAGTTGACCCAGAAGTCTCCGGAGCTCGGCGACACCCACGCGACCGGATCCTGGATGAGCCCCGTGCCGAAGAACAGCGTGGACCCATATGGATCGCGACCCAGCGTGTCCACGTGTGCGATATACAGCTGCGCGCGGCCCGCGATGGGCGTCATGAGCGCGGCGGCGGTCGCGAGGGCGGCCGCACGCGCGAGCGACGCCGGGAACGACCGGCGGTCAGCCACCCGGAGGATCTTGCAATCGAGGTGCCGCGGCACCTATGATGTTCATCCTGAACGCCGACCGGCGCAATCCCGCGCGCGACGCGACGTCAAACCGACCACATCCAGATTTGTGATCCATTTCCTTTTCCGGAGCGCCGTGCGCGGCACGGCCATGGGCGCGACTCTCCTCATCTCGCCGGCGTGCAGGCAGGCGCACGGGACCACGACGACCGGCGCCGCTGTCGCGTCACTCATATCAGCCGGCACCAGCCTCCAGGCGGGGCCCGGCGACTCGCTCTTCGCGCGCCTCGACCGCTCGCGCATCCAGGGGGATTCGACGGCGCGCGTCTGGATGATCATGATCAGCGACTTCCAGTGCCCGTATTGCAAACAGTGGCACGACGCATCGTTCGCCGAGCTCGAGCGCGACTACGTCGCGACCGGCAAGGTGCGCATGGCCTTCATCAACTTCCCCCTGCGCGTGCACCCGAACGCCCATCCGGCCGCGGAAGTCGCGATGTGCGCCGGGCTCCAGGGAAAGTTCTGGCAGATGCACGACGCACTGTACGCCACGCAGGACCGCTGGGCGCCGCGCTCGCCGGTCGCGCCCGCGCTCGATTCCGTGGCCGCCGCGGTCGGCGTGGATACGCAGGCCATGAACGCGTGCGTGGCGGGTCACGTGGCCGACGCGCTCATCCAATCGGACTACGATCGCGGAGAGCGCGCCGGCGTGCGCTCGACTCCGACGGTCGTCATCGGCCAGCAGTTGCTCGCGGGCGTGCAGCCGACGGAGAACTATCGCCGCGCCCTGGACGCGGCCCTCGGACACTAGCGGGGAGCACCCCCGCGCCGGGACGAGCCATCCGCTGACCGGCCTCCTGCGCGCGACGTACGCCCTCGCGGCCCGCACCGCGACCGCCGCGGCCGACATCGCACCGAAGGACGCGCGTGCGCGGTGGATTCGCTCGCTGGCGGCCCGCCGCGGTGTACTCGACCGGATCGGCGCCTGGGCCGCCACCCAGCGCGACCACGACCGTCCGCTCCTGTGGGTCCACGCGCCGTCCGTCGGCGAAGGATTACAGCTCCAGCCGGTCATCGCGCGAGTCCGGAGCGCCAACCCCCGATTGCAGGTCGCATACACCCATTTCTCACCGAGCGCGGCGCCGCTCGCGCGCTCATTCGTGGCCGCGGGCCTCGTGGACGTCGCCGATGTGCTGCCCTTCGACACGGCCGACGCGGCCGACGTGCTCCTCCGCACCTTCGATCCACGCGCCCTTGTCTTCGGCAAGCTGGATGTCTGGCCCACGCTCGTCGAGCGCGCCGCGGCGCGTGGTGTGCGCCTCGGCATGGTGAGCGCCACG
This sequence comes from Gemmatimonadota bacterium, assembly GCA_003141205.1. Lineage (GTDB taxonomy): Bacteria > Gemmatimonadota > Gemmatimonadetes > Gemmatimonadales > Gemmatimonadaceae > FEN-1251. The sequence goes on along the minus strand of PLLD01000313.1, from coordinate 2,543 downwards.
CTGTCCGCGGCGTCGGGACGGCGCTCGCCACTCGCCCGCGCCCTTCTGCGCGACGCGTACGCGCGACTCGACGCCGTGGGCGCGATCGCCCCCGGGGATGCGGAGCGCCTCGGCGAGCTCGGGGTCCGCGCCGCCGCACTGTCCGTCACCGGCGACGCCCGGTACGACCAGGCGTGGGCGCGCGCCGGGACGGCACTCGAGGCGGCCCGCGCCGCGGTGAGCGCCGCGCGCGATCCCGCCTGGCGCCTGGTACCCACCCTCGTCGCGGGCTCCACGTGGCCGTCGGACGAAGTCGTCCTGCTCGCCGCCTGGGACACGATCCGTGCGCGCGGCATGCGCGCGCGCATGATCCTCGCCCCCCACGAGCCCACCGAGCCACACCTGGCCGCGACCGAGCGGTGGGCGGCGCGGCGCGGCGTCTCGATCGCCCGGCTCGACGCCGTCGGGCGCAAGGGCGCACCGCCGCCAGAGGTCATCCTGGTCGATCGCGTCGGCGTGCTGGCGGACCTATACGCCATCGGCGATCTGGCATACGTCGGGGGAGGATTTCACGCGGCCGGCGTGCACTCCGTTCTCGAGCCGGCCGCCTGCGGCGTGCCGGTGCTCGTCGGACCGCACGCCGCGGGCACCCGGGATGCCGATCTGCTCGTGGCGGCGGGTGCCGCGCATGTGGTCACGACGCCGCTCGCCCTCGCGACACGGCTGCGAGACTGGATCGAGCGCCCCGCCGCGCGCGGCGCGGCCGGCGAGAAAGCGCGCGCGATCGTGCGCACGGGGCTCGGCGCGGCCGAGCGATCGGCCGCGCTCGTCGAGCGTCTGCTGGCCCTCAGTGCGGGATGAGGCGCGGGGGCCGCCATGCCAGTGCGATCCCGAACGAATTGTCCTGCGAGACGACGCTCGTACCACCGACGGAGAACGCGGCCCGCAGGGAGAACATGGCCGACAGGTCCAGGTTGGCGCCCAGATCCATCCCGACGCCGAGCTCGGACCGTCCCTTGTCACCGCTGCCGCACGAGTTACAGAAATCCAGCCCGATCTTCGGGTGCACGAACGGCGTGATCGCGACTCCGGTTCCGAGCGGAAACCTGTGCCCGACGGACGCGCCTACCGGGATGCGAAAGAACGTCGTGCCGTTGCCGAACGCGAAATTCAACCCGCCGGTGCCCAGGATCTCGATGGGAAGCTCGGGCGACGGCTGCGCGAGCTGATAGGCGTACTGCCCCCCGACGAATCCGATGTCGTGCCCGCCGCGACCCGCGGAGTTGACCAACCCCGCGTCGAGCGAGAACTGGCTCAGCATCGAAAGCCCCTCGCGCCACTGGAAGAGAAAATCCGTGCCGGAATTGCCCCCATCAGCCACACCTCCCTCGAACTCGCGGTCGACGACGTGAGATTGCTGGAACGCCGGATAATCCCACGCCTGCGCCCGGGCGACTCGCGGGCTGGAAAGACCGCAGGCCACCATCCCCACCACCGCGAGCCAGGTCCACCGCCGCGTACTCGGATACATCACCGCTCCCTATGCCGTCGCTTGCGTGCCCGATGCGGATTCCGTGACGACGCGAACGACATCGTCCGCGACCTGCACGAAACCGCCTTGCACCGCAAAAATCGTGTCAGCGCCGGTCCCCCCCCCGACGCGAACGGTGCCCCGGCCCAATAATGTGACGAGGGGCGCATGCTGGGCGAGGATTCCCACCTCGCCGTCGAAGGCGGGCACGACCACGCGGTCGACGTCGCCCTCGAAGACGATGCGCTCCGGCGAGATGATCGACAGCTTCACTTGGCCAGCTTTTCCGCGTTGGCCGTCACGTCGTCGATCGCGCCCGCGAGAAAGAACGCCTGCTCCGGCAATGCGTCGAACTCACCGGCGACGAGCCGCTCGAATGAGGAGATCGTCTCCTCGAGCTTCACGTACTTTCCGGGAATGCCGGTGAACTGCTCCGCGACCGCGAACGGCTGCGACATGAAGCGCTGGATGCGGCGAGCGCGCCCCACGATCTTCTTGTCGTCCTCCGACAGCTCGTCCATCCCGAGGATCGCGATGATCTGCTCGAGCTCCTTGTAGCGCTGCAGGATCCGCTGGACGCCGGTCGCGACGCGATAGTGCCGATCGCCGAGGTATTGCGCGTCGAGGATGCGCGAGGAGGAGCCGAGCGGATCGACCGCCGGGTAGATCCCGAGCTCCGTGATGGCGCGCGAGAGCACGACCGTGGCATCCAGGTGCGTGAACGCCGTCGCGGGAGCGGGATCCGTAAGGTCGTCGGCCGGAACGTAGATCGCCTGAACGGACGTGATCGATCCTGTCCGCGTCGACGTGATCCGCTCCTGCAGATTGCCCATCTCCGTCGCCAGAGTGGGCTGGTATCCGACGGCGCTGGGCATGCGTCCCAGGAGCGCGGAGACCTCCGAGCCCGCCTGCGTGAAGCGGAAGATGTTGTCGATGAAGACGAGCACATCCGCATTCTCGACATCGCGGAAGTACTCCGCGACCGTGAGACCGGCGAGGCCGACGCGGAGGCGCGCGCCGGGCGGCTCGTTCA
>PLLD01000290.1 GCA_003141205.1 Gemmatimonadota bacterium | reverse complement strand
TTGAACCGGCGACCTCCTGCTCCCAAAGCAGGCGCGATACCGGGCTACGCTACGCCCCGAAACACCTAATGCGGTCCTACTGAGCTCCTGACGATTTGCCGCCGCTGCCGCGCGCGCGGAACCTAACCCCGCCACCGAGAGCGGGTCAATCCGATTCGGACGCGACGATCGCCTCCACCAGCGCAGCGAACGCCCGCCCCCGGTGACTGATCGCTCCCTTCGCTTCCAGCGAGGCCTCGCCAAAGCTGCGCTCGAGCTCCGGCGCGAAGAAATACGGATCGTACCCGAATCCGCCGCTCCCCCGCGCCGCCTCGAGGATCTCCCCCGCCACCTCGCCGCGCCGCACCAGCTCGCGCCCAAGCCCGACGTACGCCGCCGCGCACACGTACCGCGCCGCGCGGCTCCCCTTCCCCGCCAGCTCGCGCACCAGCTTCGCGTTGTTCGCGCCGTCGACGTCTCCCGTCGTCGCCCCCGCCCATCGCTTCGACCGTACACCGGGCGCCCCGCCCAGCGCCTCGACCTGCAGCCCCGAATCGTCCGCGACCGTAGCCACGCCCCCGCTCACCTCGTAGAAGTAGCGGGCCTTCGCCACCGCGTTCTCCTCAAAGGTCGCGAACGATTCCAGCGCGTCCTCGGCCTCCTCGTACGCGATGCCCCACTCCTCGAGCCCCACGGCGCGTACGCCCCGCGCGGTGAACAGCGGGATCAGCTCGCGCAGCTTCCCCTCGTTGCGGGTCGCGATCAGGACGGCCGCGCTCACGTGCCGCGAGCCCCAGCGGCCGCGCCGCCGCCGCGAATCCGCTCCAGAACGGCCGTCGTCGACTGGCCCTCGGTGAGCGGCACCACGACGACACGGCCGCCGCGCGCGCGCACCTGAGGCGCACCCACGATCGTCGATTCCGTATAGTCTCCGCCCTTCACGAGAACATCCGGCGCGAGCGCCTCGATCAGCGCGAGCGGCGTGTCCTCGTCGAACACCACGACGGCGTCGACCGCGTCGAGCGCCCCGAGGACGTAGGCGCGGTCCGCGACGGTCCGCACCGGACGTGCGGGCCCCTTGAGCCGCCGCACCGACTCGTCGGCGTTGATGCCGACCACCAGATGATCTCCCAGCGCGCGCGCCGCGACCAGAAGGTCGACGTGCCCGGGATGCAGCAAATCGAATACTCCGTTGGTAAAGACCACGGCCCCGCGGCGCCCCGACCGCCACGCAACGGCCTGCGCCCGCGTCAGGATCTTGGCCGCGGGCCCGCCCAGGCTCAGAACTCGGTCTCCGCCGTGGGCTCGAAGTCGAAGTCGCGCCCGAAATACGGCGCGTTCCAATGCTCGCTGTAGGACGCCGAAAGGCGGACGTGATGCGGGGAGCGCCGGATGTCGATCGTGCGCGCGGCAGCAGGTAGATCGAGCGTATCCGCCACCAGATGCAGGTGAGCGATGATGTCCTCGTCCAGCATCTGCTCCGAGAACCGCGCCTCTTCCCGTAACGCATCCACGTACCGGTAATACCGCCAATAGATCTGCCCGACCTCGTTGCCGTAATAGCCCACTGCCGCCACGACGGCGAGCATGAGCAGACAACCGATCTTCGAGGTGCCTCGACGCGAGCCTACCATTGCGATTGCGCCCCCTCCACCATGAGCTCGACGACCCGTTGCATCGCCTGCTTCCGCCCGTCCGCCTCGGCCCCTTCCGCGTACTCTCCGTCCGCGATCAGGCCATCCCGCTTCCAGAGCGTCTTCCCCGTGGATTGATCGACGATCTCCACGTTGATGGCGAGCTCGAGCTTCCGGCGAGTGGGACTCACCGTCTGGATTCCCCCTCCCCCGGCCCCCGTCGAACTGTAGCCGATCGGCACATCCGTATCATAGCGCAGGATGGTGCCCTTGATGACCGCGTCCGCCCGTGCCTCGGATGCGTCCCGCAACCCCAGCCGCCCCTCAATGGTGCGATGCATGGCGTCGTACAACTGCTGCTGCAGCTCCGCGCTGGCCGTCTCATTGTCAAACGGAAGGATGGCCACCGTCTTGATGTGTTGCGGCAAGCCACCGCCCGCGAAGTGATAGCGCCAACAGCCGCCGAGCACCCCCACGAGGAGGAGCGCTCCGAGAACCAGCGGCGCGAGAGGGCGCGGGGCGAGGAAGCATGCCCCCGCCGTCGCGCTACCGTCGACGCCGCCAGATCGAATCAGGGAAGCTCGCGACAGATTCACTCTGTACCTTGGTCAACGTCAATGTCCGGGAGGAGCCCAGCCGTTGGTACTGGATACTCTCCGCCCCGGCGCTGTCCACCCCGTGCGTCACGATCTCACGTACCCGTCCGCCGCCGACGCGTTCGAGTGACACTAACGTGCTCCCGACGAACGCCGCGCGCCAGGCGGCACGCACCCCCTTCCCGGTCGCCGTGCCGACGTCCGCGCGTAGCGTGTCGCCGTCCTGCCGCCGCGCGGTGTCGCGCCCCGGAGGCACCGCGAACCGGCCAAGGGCGGCCCACAGGAGGGGCGCGGTGGGCAGGTACCGGTGTAGCGCCCGCGAGCTCGCGGTGGGCGCCAAAAGCGTATCGCCGAGCAGGAGCGCGAAGCCGCCTCCGTTTCCCTGCCCGATGACGAAGTCGAGCTTCGCGCTGTCCGGTGCCGCGAGACGCGCCCGCCCGTCGCCCGCGAGATCGAGCTCGGGATCGCTGTAGTGCCACCGGAAGATCATGCGGGTGTGCCCCGGCGGGAGCGTCGCGTGCGGGAGCGGCCGCGTCGTGGGCACTCCGCCGAGGGGTAGCGCCCGCGGCGGCACGCAGCCCGCGGCGGCGATTGCCACCGCAATGGCCCACGCCGCCATGGCCCACGTCGCCATGGCCCACGTCGCCATACGCCTCGTCGCGGGGCGGTCCGTCACGGAATGCGCACGTCGGCGATGGAATCGTTCGCCACGGTCCCGTCGAGCGCCGCGAACCCGTCGACGACCCGACCGAACACCGTGTAGCTCCCATCCAACTGCGGCTGCGGCGTCAGAGTCAGGAAGTATTGCGACCCGCCCGTGTCCGGACCCGACAGCGCCATCCCGAGCGTCCCGCGCGCGTACCCGTCGCGGTTCAGCTCATCCCGGATCGCGTAGGGCGGTCCGCCATTGCCGTCCCCGCGAGGGTCCCCATCCTGGGCGACGAAGGCCGGCACGACGCGGTGAAAGGTCGTCTCCCGATAGAAGCCGGTCCGCGCGAGGGCGATGAAATTGGCGACGGTGATCGGCGCGTCGACGCCGAAGAGCTCCACTGTGATGGGTCCGCGCGCGGCATCGATGATGGCTCGCGCGGGATGCCCGGCGAGCGCCGGACGCACCACCGAATCCACGATCCCGCGATACCACGCCGCATCGTGCGGCGGCGGCGCGGACGCCGGCCACCGCGCGAATAGCGTGCTCCCTCGCGCGACCCCGAGCTCCACCGGGTCGCTGGGTGGGGGAAGTGCCGCCACGGCATCGCGCAGAGTGGGTGTGAACGCCGCACTATCTCGCGACCAGGCCGACACGAGCAGGGCGATCGCTGCCACACGCGCATCGTCCTGGCGATCCTGCGCCGCCAGCGCGTAGCTGCGAAGAAAAGCCGGTCCATCTGCCGCGCTCGCCCCGCGCTGCAACGCACCGAGTGCGGTCGCGCGCACGTAGAAATCGGCATCGGTCAGCCCGAGCGCCATGAACTGCCGCCGCCAGGGATGCACGCGGATCGACTGGGTATCGACCGTCGGCGCGAACGCCGCGTAGGCCGCCGTGCGCACGCGGCCATCCGGATCCCGCGTGAGAGGGAGCGCGAGGTCGCGCATCCGCTCGACCGACGTCCCCGCCGCCGCGTCCGCGGCGGCCGCGCGGTAGCGCCAATCCTGGCGGCGCTGCCAGCGGTCGTCATTGTCGTTGGCGATCGCCTCGAGAACGATCCCCGCCCGTACCGCGGCCGCGACGATCCCGCGGCGATAGGCCAGCGACGTGTCCGCGCCGAACGCCCGTACCCAATCCGCGCGGGCGCGCCCGAGGACGGGCTCCAACGCCGCGCCGGCCGCGATCCGTACGTTGGCATCCGAGTCCGCCAGTGCGGTCAGCAGCATCTCGCGCGCGGCCGCACCGTAACTCGCGGCTGACTGGACCGCCGCGATCCGCACATGGGCGTCCGAGTCGGCAACCAGACGGCGCAAGGCCGCGACCGCGGTGTCCGCGAGGGAGTCACCCGCCGCCCGCACCGCGAGTCCGCGCGCCGCGTAGGATCGGGTATCGGGATCCCGGGATAGCGCGGCGCCCAGGAGGGCCCGCGCCCCCGCGGGGTCGCGCCCGCGCCCCAGCGCATACGCCGCGGCCCGCGCGACCACAGCGTCGCCCGAGGCGACGAACGGAAGGACCGCGTCGGCCGGTACGGGACGCAATGTCGAAGCGGCGTACAGCGTCGCCGCCAGGACGCCGGCCGCCGCCGGTTGCGTGGCGGCCACACGCGGTGCGAGGCCATGGACGATCGCGTTGCGGGCCGGCGCGCCGATGGCGCCAAGCGCCCACGCGGCCGCGCACCCGACAGTCGCATCGGCGCCGGACGCGTCGTCCACCGCGTCGCCCAAGACGAGAATCGTGGCCGCCGTCGTGTCACCGATGCGACCCAAAGCGAACGCCGCCGTCGCCGCGACGGCCGTGTCGCGTCCGCGCACGGCGTCGCGCAGCCGCGGGACGAAAGCGCGCCCCTGGACTTGCCCGATCGCCAGCACCGCTTCGACGCGAACCGGCGTCGACCCCCGCGTGAGCGCGTCCTCGATCACCGCGCTGTCGACTCGGCGCGCATCCGCCATCGCCAGCAGCTCCGCGAAACGCTCGGCATCGGCCGCGCCCAGCGCCCGAACGGGCTCGGGCGCCGTAGTGCTCGACGGCAGCGGCCGCCCGGCGCACGCGGCGCCGACCACCACTAGCGCCAGAGGGAGTAGGACGGTCCGCACCGGCATCCCTATCGCAGCCCCGACAGCTGCGCGCGAACCGCGGAGGGGAGTGCGATTACACGTCCGGTCGGGTCCAGCGACACGAGCGTCGTGCTCGCCGATACGAGAAGCGCGCCCGAGCCGGCGCGCAGAATGCGATACGTGAACGTCAGCGTCCGGGAGCGCACGGTCGCGAGCGTCGTCTCCACCCGGATGACATCGTCGTACCGGGCCGGGGCGTGGCAGCGCAGCGCGGCCTCGGCCACAGCGAGGGCGACGCCCCCGCGCTCGATCTCCGCGTAGGGGACTCCCAGCGCGCGGATGAAATCGGTGCGGCCAATCTCGCACCAGACCAGGTAATGCGCGTGATAGACGATCCCCATCTGGTCAGTTTCCGCATACCGGACGCGCAGCTCCGTGGTATGCGTCGGCCCCGCGGCGAGAGGAGCAGTGGTGGGCATCGGCCGCCGGGAAGTTAGCCGGGGGCGCGAGCGACCGCTAAAATCCACGCGTGGATATCCTCCCCGGTCCGTGCTACGTGATCTCGGATGCGCACCTTGGCGCGACCCCTCCCGCCGTCGAGCGCGCGCTGCTGGCGTTTCTGGCCCACATTCGTGATGACGCGCGCGCTGTCGTCATCAACGGCGATCTCTTCGATTTCTGGTTCGAGTGGCGGACGGTGATTCCGCGCGGAAGCTTTCGCGTCCTCGCGGCCCTGGCCGATCTGCGCGAGCGCGGCATCGAGCTGCTGTGGATCGCCGGCAATCACGATTGCTGGGGGGGCGACGTGCTCCGGCGCGACGTGGGGCTCGTCTATCACGTTGGCCCGTGGAGCGGAACGATCGCGGGGTGGCGCACGCGGATCGAGCACGGCGACGGCCTGCGTGGCCACGAGGATCGCCGCTATCGCGCGATCCGCCCAATCCTCCGCCACGGCTGGGCCGTCCGTGCGTTTCGCTGGCTGCATCCCGACATCGCTACGCCTCTGGCAACGAGCAGCTCCCACGCAAGCCGCCGGACCCGTGCGAAAGACGAAGGCGCCGGGCTCCGGAGCGTTGCCCTCGCGCGGCTCGACGCCGACCCCCAGCTCGATCTGCTGATCTTCGGGCATTCGCACGTACCCGCACTCGAGCGGGCGGCGGGCGGCGGCGTCTACGCCAACGCCGGGACGTGGCTCGAGCCCCCCACCTATTTGCGCATCACTCCGGAGTCTGTCGAGCTTCGCTCCTGGCCGGAGGGTCCCGACGGCTCCGCGCGCGCGACGGCCCGGCGGGGCGCCTCACCTCGGGACGAGGAGATTGCCTCGGGCCTTCGGCCCTCGCAATGACGGACAGGCCGCTCCGACTCAGCGGACGGAAATCGTGGCGGCGATGACCGTTCGCCCGTCGGCAGCCCGGAAGGCCGAGACGTGCCGCGGCAGATCCCATAGCTCCGCCGTCACGAGCGCGTCGGCTCCGGAGATCAGGTGGTTGAAGATGATCGCCGCGATCCAATCCTCGACGTGCAGCCGGCGCGCGCCAAGCCTATCCGTCGATGACGCATATCGATTGATGACGAAGCCGGCCGGCAGCGGACGTCCGAGGGAATCCAGCAGCGGCGCGCCCGTCGTGCCATCGGTCTGATAGCTGGTGATGACGCTGTCGCTGGTATGATGCGCGTTGTAGTTCCGGTCGATGATCGCCTGCCGCGCCTGCGCGATCGACACGATCTCGATCCCGAAGAAGAATGCACCCGCCCCGGGCCGGTCCAGCTTCGCCTCGCCGAGCCCCGGCAGCAGGAACGAGTACAGGAAGGCTCGGCCCGGCGGAATGGGCGGTTTGACGACGATCCTCTCGTGGGACGGAGGCTTGTGATGCGGACGCTGCGCTACCGCCACGCTATCGGAGTCCGGCAGCGGCACCAAGCCACGGCGCGCGGTCGAGTCGATGCGCGCGTGCGTGCTATCCCCTTGTTGCGCCAGTGCGCGCGTCGGCGCGAGGCAATTGGCGCAGAGGGCAAGGGCCGCCGCTGACAGGAGCCGGCCGGCCGCGCGGCGTGACCGCGTCACCCGCGTCACCCGCGGCGCACGCGGGGTCAGCTCCGTGGCAGCGCCGCCACGGCGTCGATCTCGACGAGCCCGCCGCGCGGCAGCCCTGCGACCTCGACCGTCGAGCGCGCCGGGCGGGCGTCACCAAGAACCCGGGCATACACCTCGTTCACCGCTGGGAAGTCGGCCATCGACCGGAGGTACACCGTCGTCTTGAGAACGTTGCTCCAGCTCGTGCCCGCCGCCTCGAGCACGGCCGACAGGTTCTGCAGCACACGCTCCGCCTGCGCCGCAACCCCGCCCTCGATCAGCTGACCGGTGACGGGATCCAGCGCGATCTGCCCCGCCGTGAACAGCAATCCATTCGCGACGACCGCCTGTGCGTAGGGACCGATCGCGGCGGGCGCGCGCGGCGTCTCGATTGTGCGCTCGACCATCAGGCCCGTCCGATTAAAACAGTCCCACGATGGAGCCGTCGGGCCGGATCGCCATGCGCTCCGCCGCCGGCTCCTTCGGCAATCCCGGCATCGTCATGATGTCTCCGGCCTGAGCGACGACGAAGCCGGCGCCCGCCGCGGGATACACCTCGTTGATGGTGATCCGGAACCCCGACGGGCGCCCGAAGATGGTCGCATCGTCGGTGAACGAGTATTGCGTCTTCGCGATGCACACGGGGGTATCGCCGAGGCCGATCCCCTCGAGATAATCGATGGTGCGGTCGGCCTTGGCGCTGAAGTCGACGCCGTCCCCCCCGTACACCTTCTTGACGATCGTATCGATCTTCTGCCGGATCGGGAGATTCGTCGGGTACAGGGGCGCGTACTTCGACCCGCCCGCGGCCAGCATCGCACGCACCTCCTCGGCCAGCTCGATCCCGCCGGCGCCCCCTTTCTCCCAGACTTCATTGAGCGCCACGCGTGCGCCGGCGCGACGGGCGCGGTCGGAGACGGCGGCAACCTCGCGGTCCGTGTCGGTGGTGAAGCGATTCACGGCAACCACGACCGGCACGCCAAACTGCGAGACGTTCTCGATGTGCTTCTCGAGGTTGGGCAGTCCGCGCTCGAGCGCCGCGAGGTCCTCGTTCTTGAGCTCCCCCTTGTTCGCCCCGCCGTTCAGCTTGAGAGCGCGCACGGTCGCCACCAGCACGGCGGCCTCGGGGTTGAGCCCTCCGAATCGGCACTTGATGTCGAAGAACTTCTCTGCGCCGAGGTCGGATCCGAAGCCGGACTCCGTGATCACGATGTCCGAAAGGGCGAGCGCCGCCTTGGTCGCAAGAATGCTGTTGCAGCCATGCGCGATGTTCGCGAACGGCCCCGCATGAACGAACGCCGGGCCGCCTTCGAGAGTCTGCACCAGGTTCGGACGGATCGCGTCCTTCAGCAGGAGCGCCATCGCCCCGGCCGCCTTGAGATCGCCGGCGCGCACCGGCTTCCGGTCGGCGCCGCCCGCCGCACCGACGATGATGCGGGCCAGCCGCGCTTCGAGATCGGCCGGGTCGGTGGCGAGCGCCACGATCGCCATGACCTCGCTCGCCGGGACGATCACCCAATGGTCTTCGCGTGGGAAGCCGTTGGCGACCCCGCCCAGTCCGACGACGCAGCCGCGCAGCGCGCGGTCGTTCATGTCGATCGTCCGCGGCCACGTCACGCGGCGCGTGTCGATCTTGAGCGCGTTCCCCTGATGGATGTGGTTGTCCAGCATCGCCGAGAGAAGCGAGTGCGCGCTCGCGATCGCGTGGAAATCACCGGTGAAGTGGAGATTGATGTCCTCCATCGGGATGACCTGCGCGTAGCCTCCTCCGGCCGCGCCCCCCTTCACCCCGAACACGGGTCCCAGACTCGGCTCCCGGATGCAGAGGGTGGCGTTGACCCCCAGACGGCGGAACGCCTGCGTCAGCCCGACCGCGGTCGTGGTCTTCCCCTCACCGGCCGCCGTGGGATTGATCCCCGTCACGAGGACCAGGCGGCCGCGTGGCGGACGCCGTGTCACCTCGAGGGAGATCTTCGCCTTGTATTTCCCGTACAGATCCAGATCGTCGGGACCGAGGCCCAAGTCCGCCGCCACGTCGGCGATCGGCCGCGGAGTGGCCGCTTGCGCGATCTCGATGTCAGATGGTACTGCTGCCACTCGCGCCGCTCCGTTCAATGGGGGGTGGAACGTACGTCGGGAAGCGCACTCGTCGCCAGTCCTAGGCTGGCGCGCGCGTTGGCGGTGACGCGGGCTCCCAGCGCCTCGGGCGTTGTCCCGCGCACGACGGCGAGACGGGCGACGATGTGCGGGACGAAGCCGGGCTCGTTTCGGCGCCCGCGCATCGGTACCGGTGCGAGATAGGGCGCATCGGTCTCCACGAGCAGGCGGTCATCCGGAACGGTGCGGACGACCGCATCCTGCGTCCAGTTCTTGAATGTCACCATCCCGCTGAACGAGATCAGCCAGCCGGCCTCGAGAGCCGCCTCGGCGAGATCGGGACTGCCGGAGAAGCTGTGGAGCACGCCACGGACGCCGGCCGATCCCGCCGCCCGAACGATGGCCACCGTGTCCGCCTCCGCGTCGCGCGTGTGGACGATCACCGGACGGCCCAGCTCACCGGCCAGCGCGATCTGGTCGTCGAATGCTGCGCGCTGCGCCGCGCGGGGAGCGTTGTCGTAGTGGTAGTCGAGGCCGCATTCCCCGATGGCGACGGCGCCGTGGGCTACCGCGGCGCGCATCCATTCGCGGTCCCGGGCCGCGTCGTAGGTCGCCGCATCGTGGGGGTGCACCCCCGCCGTCGCGAACACGAACCCGGGATATTGCGCCCCGAGCGCCAGGGCGCCGAGCGCATCGGCCCGCGACGCGCCGATGCAGACGATGCCGGCCGCGCCCGCGGCGCGGGCCGCGTCGACCACCGCGTCCCGGTCGCCATCGAACGCCGGATCGGTGAGGTGGGCGTGCGAGTCGAGGAACACCGACTCGCCCGTTCGCTATCCGCGCGCGCCCGCAACGGGTGCACGCGACCGCGTGCCCGACCGCGCGGGGGGGGCCGGGCTCTTGCGCGCGGTGCGCAGCCCGGTGTCGCGGGGATAGCGGCGCTCGATCCACAGGAGCACCGGGCCGGCCACGTAAATCGAGCTGAACGTGCCCGTGACGATTCCGAAGCCCATGACCCACGCGAACGGCCGGATCACTTCCCCCGCGAAGAGCCAGAGCGCCAGGGTCGCGGCAAAAGCGGTGGCGTGCGTCATGACAGAGCGCGGCAGGGTCTCGTTGATCGCGCGATTGAGCGTGGCGTACAGCGATTCCGGGCGCTTCTGGCGCAGGTCCTCGCGCACGCGGTCGAAGATGATGATCGTGTCGTTGAGCGAGTATCCGATGACCGTCAGGATCGCCGCCACGATCGTCAGGGAGATCTCGAGATTGAGCAGCTTGATGAACGCGAGCGTGGTGAGGATGTCGTGCGCGGTCGCGAGCACCGCCGCGACTCCGAAGCGCCATTCGAAGCGAATGGCGAGGTACAGCAGCGTCACGCCGAAGGAGATGAGGATCGCGATGAGCGCGCCGCGGCGGAGCTCGCCGCCCACGCGCGGTCCGACCGCCTCGGTCCGGACGATCGTATAGCTGCCCGGGCCGTATCGGCGCGAGAGCACGCTGTCGATGTGAACCGACACGCTGTCCGCGCTTCCGGCCTGGGCTTCGTTCCGCACCGCTTCGCGCGCGCGCACGGTGAAGTCCCGGTTCGAGCCGAACGTCTGGATCTCCGCCTCGTGCACGCCCCCGGCGTCGAGCGCGGAGCGGAGCTGCCCGACATCGGGGGGCTGGGTGAAGCGGAGCTGGACCAGCGTGCCGCCGGTGAAGTCGATGCCGTACCGGACGCCGCGCAACGCGAGGGACCCGATCCCGATCGTGATGAACGCCACCGTGACGCCGACCATGATGCGCCAGGGCCGGATGAAGTCGTAATGGGTATCGTGGAAGATCCGAAGCATGGGTCCTGGTCGGAACCGGTCGCGGGAATTAGATGCTGATGGTCTGCAGGGTGCGCGCGCGCGAGAGCCAGATCGTGTAGAAGGTCCGGACGACGAAGATCGACGTCACCATCGACGCGGCGATTCCGGCGATGAGCGTGACGGCGAATCCCTTGACCGGTCCCGTGCCGTATTGATAGAGCACGGCGGCCGTGAGGACCGTGGTGACGTTCGAGTCGATGATCGCGCTCATGGCGTGGCGAAAGCCCTCATCGATCGCCGTGCGCGGCGTCTTGCCGCGGCCCAGCTCTTCCCGGATCCGCTCGAAGATCAGCACGTTGGCGTCGACCGCGATGCCGATCGAGAGGATGAATCCGGCGAGTCCGGGCAGCGTCAGGACGGCATCGAATGCGGCCAGCGACGCCAGCGTGAAGACGACGTAGAGCGCGAGGCCGCCGACGGCCAGCACTCCCGAGAATCGGTAGTACACGACCATGATCAGGATGACGAGAGCGATCGCGATCCCGGCAGCCGTGATGCCCCGGCGTACCGAGTCCTGACCGAGGCTCGCGCCGACCGCCCGAACCTCGGCGACCTTGAGCGGAACGGGGAGGGCGCCGGCGCGGAGGACCAACGCGAGGTCCTGCGCCGCCTGAAGATCCTTCCCCCCCATCGTGATCTGCCCGCGCGTGCTGATGGCGCTCTGGATCACGGGCGGGCGACCCATGACCGTCGTGTCGAGCACGATGGCCATGTAGTCCTTGATGTGGCGGGCCGTCTCGGTCTGGAAGCGGCGGCCGCCTTCGCGGCTCAGCTCGAACTCGACCATGTTTCCCTCGAGAGGGTCGCTCCGGGATTGCGCGTTCGTCAGGTATTCGCCGGTGATGATCGGGCGCGCATCAAGGACATACATCCCCCGGTAGGCACGGCCCCCCATGGATGTCGTGTCGCTCACCCATCGGATGACCTTCCCCGGCGGGAGCTCCGCTTGCACCGACGGCAACGCGAGATAGCGCTGGACGGTCGGCACGTCCGATTGTGCCACGAAGAACTCGCCGGGAACCTGCCCCTGCTGGACGAGGCGCGAGAACGGCCCGCCGGTGATGCCCGCGAGCGAGCCCGTGTCCGCCGCGGCCGAGTCGTGTCGCGTCGTATCGGAGCCGTGGGCCGCGGCGCCAGACGTGTCTTTTTTCTTCGCCCCGCCAGTCTTCGCCCCGCCAGTCTTCGCCCCGCCAGTCTTCGCCGTGCCGGGAGACGCAGGAGCGGGATGCGCCGCTGTGTCCGGCGCCGGAGTGAACAGCGATTGAACGCCGGAGCTCTGTGCCGCCGCGACCGGAGGAGCGCCCGGCGCCGCGGGTGCCCGCCGGGCACCGGGCGTGCGGGCCAGCTCCGCCTTCACCGCCGCATCGATGCGCGACAGCGCCTTGTCGAGAGCCTGGGACTTATCGACGATCTGGAATTGCAGGAAGGCGGATTGCTGGACGACGGCGACGGCGCGGCGCTGGTCGTCGATCCCGGGGAGCTCGACGACGATCCGGTCGTTCCCTGCTTTCTGGACGACCGGCTCGGATACGCCGAACTGGTCGATGCGGGTGCGCACGACCTTGAGCGCGCGGTCGATCGCGTCGCTCTTGTTCGAAATGGCGCCCTTCGATTCGTCGACCTCGAGGGCCAGGTGGGTGCCGCCCTGCAGGTCGAGTCCCCGCTTGAGCGGCACGCGCCGAACGGTGTCGTACGTGAAGGAGCTGTCCGCGTTGTACACGAACGCGCCGTTTGGCCCTCGCGCCCGCTCGATCGAGACGCGGGGAAAGAGGGCCCAAACGGACGCCGCGACCAGTGCGGCGATAATGGCGATACGATACCGAAGGTCACCCATGACGGGGGGGCCCGAAAGAGTCCAAGATCTGGCAGCCTCGAAGGTTATGCCCGGCCCGCGGGGGAGTCAACGCGCCCCGCCGGTCGCGGCGGGTGTGGACGGGCCGAGGATGGCCCGCGCGTGTCGCTCGTCGCGTGCGAGTTGCGCCGTGAGAGCACCGACGCCGGAAAAGGATTGCACGTCGCGCAGACGCGCGACGAAATCCACGCGGACGGGCGCGCCGTACCACGCGCCGTTCGCGTCGAACAAGTGGGCTTCGAGACCGGCCTCCGCGTCGGCGAAGGTCGGCCGCGGCCCGAGATTGAGCATGCCGCCGAACGGTCCGTCCGGCGTTTGCACGCGAACGGCGTAGACCCCTTCCGGCGGCAGCAGCTTGCGCGGCGGGGGCATGGGAATGTTGATCGTCGGGTACCCGAGCGTGCGGCCGCGCTGCGCGCCCGGCACGACCCGTCCGCTGACCGCGTAGCAGCGGCCGAGCTGGCGCGCCGCGGACGCGAGGTCTCCCCCGGCGACGGCCCGGCGGATCGCGGTGGACGAGATCGGCCGGCCGTCGTCGAGCGTCGTCGGGGGCACGACCTCGACGCGCACGCCGTGCTGCACCCCGAGGGCGCGCATCGTTTCGACATCGCCGGAGCGGCCCCGCCCGAACCCGTTGTCGAATCCACTCACGAGCTCGCGCATGAGAAACCGGCGGTGGAGGACGCGCTCGAAAAACTCCCCCGCGCCGTACCGCGCGAGCGTCGCCGTGAAGGGAACGACGATGCAATAGTCGATTTCGCTTTCCGCGAGCACCTCGGTCTTCTCGATCCCGACGGAGAGGAGCGGGCGCGCCGCCGTCGGGTTCACGACTTCCAGCGGGTGCGGGTCGAACGTGACGAGGACGCTCGTCAGCCCGGTCTCCCGCGCACGCGCCGTGAGACGGCGGAGGACGTCCTGATGTCCCCGGTGCACGCCGTCAAAGGTGCCGACGGTGAGAACGGTGCCGGTGACCGTGGGCGGGAGAATCGACTCACGCATCGGCCACCACGCGGAGTGCGCGGAGCGGGGGGGGCGGCGTCTGCTCGCGCAAGGCCGCGAGCGTGTGCGCATCGGCGATATCGAACACACCCGCCCGCACCCGCCGCAACGCGCTCAGATGGGCGGAGCTCCCCGCGTGCCGCCCCAGGTCCTCGGCCAGCGTGCGCAGGTAGGTGCCCGCGCCGCACGTCACCGTCACGTCGACTTCCGCGACCGTGCCGTCACGGCCGTCACGGCCGTTAGCGCTGTCCGCGGGACGCCAGGCCGTGAACCGCCAGTCGTGGACCTGCACGAGGACGGGCGCGAGCGCGAGCGGCTTCCCGCGGCGGGCGGCGGCGTAGGCGCGCATGCCGCCGACCTGCTTCGCCGAATAGGCGGGCGGCAGCTGCTCGATCGCCCCTGTCAGCATCTCCGCGGCGCGCCGAACGGCAGCCTCCACCGGCAGCGCCGTCGCGGGCGCGGCCGTGCCCGTGACGTCCCCTGTGTCGGTCGCGCTGCCGAACCGCACGGTGGCCTCGTACACCTTGGGATCCGTGTCGATGAACGTGGCCAGCCGCGTCGCGCGGCCACACAGCAGAACGAGGAGGCCCGTCGCGAACGGGTCCAGCGTGCCCAAGTGTCCGATCGACCGCTCGGCGTATGCGCGGCGGCACACGTCGACGGCGTCGTGCGACGTCATGCCAGCGGGTTTGTCCACGAGCAGCAGCCCTTCGGCCACGGTGTCACGCGGGCGGCTCGGTGT
>PLLD01000339.1 GCA_003141205.1 Gemmatimonadota bacterium | reverse complement strand
CGCCCCCTACGTCGTCGTCCCCACAACACGCCCCGCCACAGGAGCGGTAATGCCAGATCTTTTAAAAGGCCTTCTCGAGTGGTTCCGCAACGGCGGACCCATCATGTACGTGATCCTCGTGGTCGCGTTGTCCGGACTCTCGATCTTCATCGAGCGCTTCTGGGTGCTCGGCGTCAGCGCGCGCATCAACGGGCCCGCGTTCATCGACCGGATCATGCAGCTCGTGCGGGCGGGGCGCGTCGACGATGCCATCCGTCTCTGCGCGGCGTCGCGCGCGGCGTTGCCGCAGGTCGGGCTATTGATCCTGCGCAGCAAGAGCCGCGACGAGGGCGACCTGCAGACCGTGTCCGATGCCGCCGCGCTCGCGATCATCCCGCGGCTCACGCGCCGCCTGCAATACCTGCCGATGCTCGCCAACGTCGCGACGCTCATCGGTCTCTTCGGAACGATCTACGGTCTGAAAGGGGCGTTCGCCTCGGTGGCCGACGTCTCGGCGGGAGAGCGCGCGGAGAAGCTCGCGGCCGGGATCGCGATCGCGCTGAACGCCACGGGCTTCGGTCTCGTGACCGCGATCCCGCTGGTCGTGGGGCACTCCTATCTCGCCGCGCAGGCGGAGCAGACCCTCGAAGAGATGGATGAATTCTCGGTTCGGCTCATCAATGCTCTCGTCGATCGGCCCGACGTGCGACTGACTCCCGTCTGAGCGCGTGCCGGCCACCCGCCTTCACCGCGCGCGACTCCGTCGCGCCGAGCGGGCGACATCGTCGCTCGGTCACGGCGGCATCAATCTGGTGCCGCTGATCGACGTGCTGACGTCGATCGTGTTTTTCAGCCTGCTCACGTACCAGGGGCAGGCGCTCGCCGCGCTCACCTCCTTCGACCTCTCGCTGCCGCCGACCGTGGTCACGGCCGAGGAGGCGCGCACGCGCAACGCGGACCAGTCGCTCAATCTCCTGCTGGCCGTTCGCGTGTCGGCCGACGGCGTCGTGATCGAGCACACGGCCGAGGGCGGCTTCCACCGCGAGATTCGCGGGCTGACGCCTCCGGCGCTGGACACGTTGCAGACCGTCATGGCGGGTATTCGGGCGCGCTATCCGCAGAACGACGATGTCCTGGTCGTGCCGACGGATGACCTGAGCTACGACGATCTGATTCACGTGCTCGACCGGATCAAGTCCGCGCGCTTCGGGAACGTCGCGCTCGGGACTCGCGCGCGGGTCGCGCCCGGCGCGCCCGGCGCGCCCGAGGGGGCGCGGCCGTAGCATGGCGCGGCGGGGGGGAGGACGCGCGCGCGCGGCGCGGGAGTCGCGGCGGGCGGGGATGTTCGCCAAATTCAAGATCACGGAGATCAACCTCGTTCCGCTCGTCGATACCTTCGTCTCCGTCGTGTTCTTCGCCCTGACCACGATCACGGTGGGCGAGCTGGCACCGGTCGCCGCGGGGGTCACGTTGCCCGAGTCGCACGTCGGGAACTACGCGCTGCAACAGCTGACTCTGGGGGTCGGCCGGGAGCTCACGCTCGGTGGCCATCTCGTGATCGGAACGGCGGAGGCGGCGGCGTTGCCGTCGACGATGCCGGGGCAGCCACTGGTGATCCCGCCGCTCTATGCGGCGCTCCGGGCCAAGGCGGATTCGATGCGGGCGGCTCTCGGGCGCCCAGCGGACGAGGAGCTGAAGGCGCCACTCGCGATCCAGGCCGACCATACGATGCGGTACGACCTGCTCTCGCGGCTCATGCAGACGGCGCGCATCGCGGGTTTCACGAACATCTCGCTGCAGGTTCGGCGGGCCGATGATGCCACCTGATCTCGCGCCGGCTGGTGGCGGGCACGGCTCGCGGAATACCCTCGAGACGAGCCTCACGCGCGCGCTCCGGTTCGAGCTCGCGAGCGAAGAGGGGCGTGTCGTTATTGGGTCGTGGACGGTGTCGGCGCTGGTCGGGCTCCTCTGGATACTGCTGGTGATCTTCGGGCCGCGGACGAGTGTGTCGCACCTGCTGCCCCCGGAGGACCGTCCGATCGAGGTGCGCTTCGAGGAGCCGCCACCCCCGCCCGCACCGACGCCCGTCGTGGCGCCCGAGCCGACGCCGGCTCCGACGACGAAGCCGGCGGCGCCCTCGCCGTCCGCGGCGGAGCGAGCGAAGGCGCGCGAGGCCGCGCACGTGGCACAGATCGGAGCCGCCTTCGGTGCGGCGCCCGGCAATGGCCCCGTCGGCGATGTCTCGAACGTCCTTCGCGGGGTCGACGTGCACGCCAGCGGGGTATCGACGCCGGGCGGAATGAACGGCGGGAAGACGGTGCTCGCGTACGGTCAGGGAGGCACGGGCGTTCGCAGCCCGGGACGGACCGACATCGGGGGTGTGGGCGCCGGCGAGGGGATCGGCGCCGTGGGTAACGTGGGCGCCGGCGCGGGCATCGGGCACGCAGGGGTCGCCGTGTCGGCGCCGCGCGCGGTTGCGGGCGCACCCCTCGGCAGCCCGGGCCGCGACGTCGGCGCGCTCGGAAACGCCGTTCGCGAGCACGAGCCGCAGCTCCGATTCTGCTATCAGGAGTACGGGCTCAAGGCCAA
>PLLD01000245.1 GCA_003141205.1 Gemmatimonadota bacterium | reverse complement strand
CCTGCGCAAGAACAAAGCGTATGCTTTGTCGGGGGGCGAGCGGCGGCGACTCGAGATCACGCGGGCGCTCGTGACGCAGCCCAAATTCATGATGCTCGACGAACCGTTCGCAGGTGTGGACCCGATTGCCGTGCACGACATCCAAACGATCGTCGCCGGGCTCCGCCATCGCGGGATCGGCGTGCTGATCAGCGACCACAACGTCGAGCAGACTCTGGACATCGTGGACCGGGCGTACATCATGTTCGATGGGCAGGTCAAGGTGTCGGGAACGGTCCGGGATCTCGTGTTCGACGACACCGTGGCCGAGATTTATCTGGGGCCCACGCTGACCGCGCGCCTGCGGGCGCGGTTTGCGGCGGGACGGGCGGCGGCGTGAGCGGGGTGTCGCGGTGACGCGGCTCCGGGAGGAGCGATGAGGACCGGACTGCATCAGAGCACGCAGCTCAGGCAGGAGCTGAAGATCAATCCACGCCTGTACCAGGCGATGGATCTGTTGTACATGCCGCTCCTGGACCTGCAGCAGCACCTGAAGCAGGAGCTGGAGACGAATCCCTTCCTCGAGCTGGTGGAGCCGGAGGAGGAGGACGAGGAAGAGGCCGAGGTCGAGGAGACGCCCCAGGCCGACGCGGAGGCGCCGACCGAAGGGGAGACTGCGGGGGAGATCGACTGGGAGCAGATCCTGCTCGAGGGCTTCGATTCGGCGAGCCCGCGCGAAGAGACGGAGGAGAAGGAGTATTTCGAGCCGGTCGCGCGCGAGACGCGCGACCTCAGCGATCATCTGCGCGAGCAGATCGCCCTGCTGGAGCTCTCTCCCCGGGAGCTGATGCTGGCCGAGGAGTTCGTCGGGAACGTCAATGACGACGGCTATCTCGCGTGCTCCGTGCAGGAGGTGGTCGACGCGATCAACGCGGAGATCGTGCGGGCCGCGGCCGATGCCGGACGCGACCCGGACGGTGCTCCGCTGCCGCTCTATACGCTGGCCGAGGCGGAGCTCATGCTCGCCCGCATCCAGGACCTGGACCCGCCGGGGATCGGCGCGCGCGACCTGCGGGAGTGCCTCCTCATCCAGATCCGGCAGACGGGGCACGCTGGCTCCCTGCCGTATCGCCTGGTCGCCGATGGCTTCGAGGAGCTCATCAATCACCGGTGGAGCGAGGTCGCCAAGCGCTTCGGCATCGGCCCCGCGGAGGTGCAGCAGGTCGCCGACGAGATCGCCAAGCTCAATCCGAAGCCGGGCCTCGCCTTCAGCGGCGCGAGCGACGGATACATCATCCCCGATCTCGTCGTCGAGAAGATCGACGGCGCGTACCACGTCTTCCTGAACGACGCGAACATCCCCCGGCTCAAGCTCAGTCGTGTCTACCAGGAGATCGCCCGCGACAAGAAGAAGTTCGATGGGGAGAACAAGGAGTTCATCTCCTCGAAGCTGAATTCCGCCAACTGGATGATCCAGGCGATCGAGCAGCGGCGCCAGACGATGCTCAAGGTCATGCACTACATCGTGGACCGGCAGCGGGATTTCTTCGAGAAGGGGGTTCAGGGGCTGCGCCCCCTGACGCTGCGCGAGGTAGCCGAGGTGATCGGCATGCACGAGTCCACGGTGAGCCGGGTGACCAACGAGAAATTCGTGCAGACGCCCCGCGGCGTGCTCCCGCTCAAGTTCTTCTTCTCGTCGGGGCTCTCGACCTCGGGCGGCGAGGACGTGTCGGCCCGCGGCATCAAGGCGCAGATCGAGAAGCTTCTCGCCGACGAGAATCCCAAACGGCCGTTGACGGATCAGGCGATCGTGAACGTCCTGCGCGAGGGCGGCGTCAACATCGCGCGCCGCACGGTCGCGAAGTACCGCGATCAGCTGGGCGTGCTGTCGGCACGGATGCGGAAACGAGTGTGAGCGGCGTGGACGTGAGCGTGCTCGTCCCCGCCAAGGACGAAGCCGCCAACCTCCCGCTCTTCATGGAGCAGGTGGCCGCCGCATTCGACGGATCCTCCACGACGTTCGAAGTCATCGTGATCGACGACGGGTCGGTCGACGACACCTGGGCGGTTCTGGGCGACCTCCTGCCGCGCTACCCCTTCCTCGTGCGCGCTCGGCACCGCGCGCGGCGCGGGATCGCGGACGCCCTCCGGACAGGGTACCATGCCGCCCGTGGGGCCGTCCTTGTCTTCTACCCCGCCGATCTGCAATACCGGCCGGAGGCGATCCCCCGGCTGGTCGCGCCGATCCTCGCGGGAGAGGCGGACATGGTGACGGGATACAAACAGGGGAAATACGACAAGGCGCTCGTGTCCGGAGTGTACAACTGGATGAGCCGGCGGCTGTTCGACGTTCCGGTGCACGATCTCAATTCGGTCAAGGCCTACCGGCGGGAGATCATGGAATCGGTCCCGCTGCGCCCGGACTGGCACCGGTACATGATCGTGATCGCGGCCGCGGAGGGATATTCGGTCTCGGAAGTACCCGTCACGCTGTATCCGCGCACGGCGGGCGAATCCAAGTTCGGCCGGTCGCGCATCATCGTCGGCACGCTCGACCTGCTGTCCGTGTGGTTCGAGCTTCGGTTCGGACGGAAGCCGTTGATGCTCTTCGGCGTCCTGGGCGCGCTGTTGTTTCTCGCCGGTCTCCTGACCGGGGTCGTCGCGCTGCTCATGCGCTTCGTGATCCCGCCGTATCAGGGATTCCGTCCGCTGCTCAACCTCGTCGAGATCTGCGTGATCGTCGGGAGCGTCTTCTTCGTCGGCGGGTTTCTGGGGGAGATGATCGCCGTCCAGCGGTCGGAGACGCAGGACCTCCGACGGCATCTCAGTCAACTCGAGCGCGAGAGCGACTAGCGAGAGCGACTAGCGAGAGCGACTAGCGAGAGCGACTACCCCGCGTCCCCTCGCGCGGCGCTCTCCAGCTGGGCCAGCTCCCCCCTCGCGCGCGCCAGCGCCTCCTGCGCCTCCTCCGGCGATATCGCGCGAAAGCGGAGCCGCTCCCCGGTCCCGCGCTGCGCCGCTACGGAGAGATCCACGGAGCAGACCACGGCGATGACGGGATAGCCGCCGACTGTCGGGCCATCGGCCATCAGCACGATCGGCTGGCCCTCCGTCGTGACCTGGACGGCCCCCGGACACACCGGCTCGGAGGGCAACGCGGCGGGGATCGCGTCGGTCAGCCGCACGCCGTCGAGCCGGTAGCCCATCCGATCGCTCGCCGCCGCAACGGTGAGCTCCGTGCCCAACAGTGCGTCCCAGCTGGCCCCCGTGAACAGCCCGCGGTGCGGCCCCGCCACGACGCGCAGCGTCTGCGCGCCATCGGTCATATCGGTCATATCGGTCACATCGGTCACATCGG
>PLLD01000013.1 GCA_003141205.1 Gemmatimonadota bacterium | reverse complement strand
CCGCCTCCGGAGCCGAAGGTCGTGGGTTCGAATCCCGCCTCGCGCATGAATCGTAAGTCGTTGGAACAGCGCGAGTTCGTCGCGGTGACGGCCACCTCGCGCGGGTGGCCGTTCGTGTTTTCGCCCGCCAAACGCCCCCCAATTTGCGCGTGGGCGAGGCAGAATGACACCGCACCAATCGCCGTGCGCGGAAACACCTGCGCTTTCGCGGCTATGACTAAGCCTCGTCCGGCGCGGCCGGTGGTTTACCGATCCCGAATAGCAGACGATGACGTGCGCAAGCCAATGGCCAGCGGCCAGCGCTCCGTTCTTTTCTCTCCAGTCTCCTTTCTTACGCAGACGACGTCGGCGTAACACATCCCTTGTAATTCGGATTCGTTATCGCCGTCAGCCCGTCGCTCGCCAGCCCCGCCGCCGTCGGGAGCGTCAGATCGACGTCCGTCCCGTAATTCGGGAGCGGGGATGGCAGGTTCGGGTTGTTCCCGTTCGCATACGGGCCCGTCGGATACACGGTGCTCTGATCCCGTCCATACTGGCGGACCAGCCGTCGGAGATCCCCGAGCCGCGTTCCCGTCCCGAACAACCAGAACGCCCGCTCTCGGAACATTACATCGACCTGCTCCGCCGCACTGGCTGTGAGCGTTGAATCGGGCGTCAGGGATGGCACCGAGTCCGCGAGCTGCAGGTACGTACCCGGCGCGTTCGCACGAATCGCATTGAGGTCCGTTGCCCATCCTCCGGCGTCCCCACCCTGTAACGTTGCCTCCGCCCCGATCAGCGCTGCCTCCACTCCCGTCGCCAAGGGGAGATACGCGAAGTTCACCTCGAATTTCGTCGGCAGATACCACGTCCCCCCATCGGCTGTCGTGAGTGAGGAGTCGAACGTGAGGCGCGGGTCGGCAGCCGAGCGATAGTGCAGTCCGTTCCCTCCTTCACCGTCCGACACGTTGAAGAAACGGAGAAAGCTTCCGTACGGATACGAGTACGCGTAAGCATACATGTTCGAGATGGACACTCCTCCAGCGTCATAACTCGGTGCCAGCTCCGTGTTGTAGACGAAGCCCACGGGAACAGTCGACACCGCCATGCCCGCAGCCAGGTACTGCCCCCGGTCCAACAGAGTCCGTCCCAACCCTACGCTCGCGAGCCCCTCGACGGTCGCGTCGCCATTCGCGTGTGCCAGCGCCGAATCGAAGTGGACTTCGGCGACTCCGAGGAGCGAATCCGTCGTGAGCGGCGTTCCATATTGCACGCCCGCGCCACCGGGGAGGACGCGATCAAGCGGCGTACCGGCACAATAGTCCTCGGCCAGGAACAACTCCGCATACCCTATCAGTGCATAGGCCTCACCGACCTTCGATTGCCCGCCTGCGGGCTCGTACGTTGCCAGCCCAGGCACGGCCAGGAGGAGCACCGATCGTGCGTTCAACAGCGCTTGCCATCCTCCGTCGCCGCCCTCGGCAAACCCCCCGCCCGCCGCAGTCGCGCGCGCGTCAATGTTGGCGTCGCCGGGATCGGCCGTCACGCCATTGAACACGAATTCATCCGTCAACAATTCACTCCATGTCAGCACATTGAGCTCTCCTGCCACCGCGCTGAAGAGCTGGAACCTCGCGTTCGTAAACGCCGCCTCCGCGCCCGCCTGACTTGCCAGTGCCCTCGACGTGGTCACCCCCGCCGGCGCGGGCACACTCAGCACGTCGCTCGGCCGGCAGGCGACCACGCCCCCGATCATCCCCGTGATGATTCCCCAGCGCAGCCGCATGATCAAAACCCCAAATTGAGTCGGACCACCCAGTACCGCGCCAACGGCACGGCGCCGAAATCCTCTCGCACATCATTGTTCACCTGATACCCGTTCGCCGTCGGTTGATACTGGAGGTCGTGACCGGCCGTACTACTCACCTCCGGATCCGGCCCCGTGTACCGCGTCCAGACCGCCAGATTCCGCACCGCACCCGTCACGCTTACGCTCTGCACCCGCAAGACCCGGAGTACACTGCGCGGCACCGCATACGTCACCGACAACTCCCGAAACCGCACATACGATCCGTCTTCGTCATTCAAGTCGGTTGCGGTGAAGCTCTCGTTGGGAATCGCGCGCGCCTGGAGCCATAACGGCGCCGTCGGGTCGTTCGTGCCCCGCGCGCTCCCAATGGCTCCCTCATCCACCGACGCGCCGTTGGCAATGCGATACCCGCCACGATAATCAACGAGACCACCGAGCGAGACGGCTCCGCGCCACAGGCCGACGCGCGTCGTTACCGATGCCTCGCGCGTCGGCAGGCTCGGCCCCACGTACTCGAGCGAATCTCCCACCGTAACCTCTCCGGATTCTAGGATCCCATCCCTGTTCGCATCCCGATACGAGATGGGATACGACCAGAGCCCATACAACGGGTATCCAGGCGCCTGCCGGTACGTGGCATCCGTACCGACCACCGTTTGGGCGACGACGCCGGGCGCGAGCGAAAGGAGAGTATTGTGATTGTACGAGGCGTTGACACCGACACTCCACGTCACCGCCCGATTCTCGATGATCGTCGCGGTCACCGTCGCCTCCACTCCTGTGTTCCGCACTTCGCCAATGTTCTCTTGAGTCGTGTAGCTGTTAAGTGTGGGCCCCAGGTTCGCATTCACCAGCGCGTCCTGCGTCGTCTTCGTGTACCCCGTGAGAGCGAGGGACGCCCGATTCCCCCACCCGCCCACATCCACCCCCCCCTCGAACTCCCCCGTCCGCTCCGGTGCGAGATTCTGATTCCCCGGCCAATTCAATTCTTCCGAGCTCGCCGTGCCGCCGTTGGCGTACACGATCTGCGAGGAGTAGAGCTGGAGCGCCGCCCCGTTCATCGGCTGCACACCCGACTCGCCGAAGGCACCCCGCACACGCACCGTCGTCGCGCTGCTATTCACCGCCAGCCAGGACACGCTCGCCTTGGGATACGCCGCGACGTTGTACGCCGCCCCAAACCCGCTCGCTGCATCAATTCGGAGTGCGCCCGTGAGAAACAGCCGGTCCAGGATACTCACCTGCTCCTCCCCATATCCCCCGAGCGTCGCCTGTCGCATGCCCAGTTGCGTCACCGTCGGACTCACCGCCCCATTCAGCGTGAGGTTCGTTGCGGTAATGCCGAGGGCCTGGGCCGTCTGTCCCGCAATCCGGGTATCGACCAGCTGGAGGCCAGCGGAAGTGGTCGAGCGAACGCCTCGGGCGATCCCGGTCGTCGCCGTCCCACGCACATCCACGGAGTAGATGTCCGTGGTCGTGCTCGCGAGGCTGAGAGCAGGTGAGAAGTCTTCGTACGCCGAGTTGGCAAGCGGGTAATTGAGCTCCTGGTCCTGCTCCGTTCCATGGTCCAACCCGACGGTAGCGTGCCCCACGAACCACCCCGCCGGGTGCCAGGTGCCAGTCAAGCCACCCGTCACGCGATCCGTATTCTGCGACCCGAGCTCCGTCAGTTGAGATAGGGGGGTGAAGCGGGTCAAAATGCCCAGGAGATTGTACCCATAGTTGTGCGCGGCATCATCCAACGCCGGTGCCCCCAAAGCCCCAGTGTAGAGTTCTCCTGCGTTCGGGGTCTGTTGATAGGTCGAGAGGTAGCTCCCCGTCACTGTGAGATCCGCCGTCGGCCCGAGTTTGATCGCCGTGTTCGCCCGGACTGAGCGCTGCTGCTCGCTGTTCGGACTGAACGCGGAGCTCGGCAACCCCAGATCCGCTGTATCCGCCAGCTCTTTGAACACCGGCGGCATCCGGATGATTCCCGTCTCGTTCGTGAGACCCCCAGCCACGTAGTACCGCACCGCGTCCGAGCCCCCACCCACGCTCAGATCGTACTTCCCTCGATTCCCCGTCCCAAAAATCGACGTGGCGGGATTGTTCAGTGGGTTGGCCTGCGTCACGCTGTCGACCACGCATGCCCCTGTCGTGGATCCATAGCCGCTGAAGGCCGGAGTCAAGGTGCAGTTCACCTGTGCGTGTGCCCCATCTGTCGTATGCCCCCAACTGTAGTAGCCCTGCGGGAAGGTCACGGGGATGGCGCTGGCGGTCTGTTCTGCCGATGCCCGCCATTGGGGCCGACCCGCTGTCCCATGCTTTGTTGTGATGACGATTACGCCATTTGCAGCGTCGGTTCCGTACTCTGTCGACGCGGCCGGACCCTTGAGAATATCAATCGACTCCACGTCGGAAAAGTCGATGTCATTGAGTCGCGTCGGCGTCGGGTGGGCACCCCCGGTGCCTAGCGGTAAGATGGCCGCAATGTCCCCGCCCGCCGAGTTGTCCTGCCGGATGCCGTCGACGATCAGAATCGGGTCGTTCTGCAGTACGAGACTGGTGAGCCCCTCGATCCGGATCGAGGGGCTCAC
>PLLD01000306.1 GCA_003141205.1 Gemmatimonadota bacterium | reverse complement strand
TTGAAGTCCTGGAAGACGAAGCCGAACTTGCGCAGGCGGATGGCCGGAAGCCGACTCTCGCCCAGCGTCGAGACGACGATTCCGTCGAGGCTGATCGTGCCGCTCGTCGTGCGCAGCAGTGCGCCCATCATCGAGAGCAGCGTGGTCTTGCCGGAACCCGAGGGGCCCATGATGAGCACGACTTCGCCCGCCGCTACGGCAAATGACACGCCCCGGACCGCGTCGACAGCGGTCGCCCCTCCGCCATAGCGTTTCGTAACGTCGCGGACTTCGAGGGCGGTGCCCGTCACAGTGCGACTCCTTTCTTGAAGACGATCGCGGGATCGATGTTGGCAACCTGTCGCACCGGCAGCAGGGAGGACAGGCCGGCGATGACGGCCGCGACCAGGGCGACGTTGAGTACGGCCGCCGGCTCAAGCGAAAGCGATAGCGGCAGTCCGGTCGCCGGAACCACTAGTGCCAAAACGGCAGTGAACGTGAGCGCGGCCAGGAACCCGAGCGCCACCGACAGCCCCGCCTGCGCGAGAACTACGCCGTAGAGGACCCGGCTTTGCGCACCGAGTGCCTTGAGCAGGCCGTATTCGCGCTTCCTCGAGAGCGTCGCGATGTACACGGTCAGGGCAATGACCGCGAGTCCGACGGCGAACCCGATCGCGTTCATCATGGAGATGACGTCTCCGGCCATCGACATCACGAGCTGCCGCTCCTGTTGGGCGAATGCGGGGCGACTTAGCGCCGAGATGCCGGGCACGGACCGTTCGATCGCCGTGGCCACTGCGTCGGCGGATGCCCCCGGAGCGGTCTGGACCAGCACGAAACTGACGACGCCCGTTAGCCCTTGTGCCCGGGCGAAGTCGTCGAACGAGACGAAGGCAACCGTGTTGAGCAGGTTGCCCTCGCTCGCCGAGATGCCCACTATTCGCAGGTCCCGGCGGAATACCGTGACCGCGTCGCCGATCCCGACGTGAGCCAGATTGGCGAAGTCCACGCCAACAACCACCTCGCCCGGCCCGGGGATCGCTTTACCCTCGCGGATCGCCGCGGGCAGACCTAGCGTGGCGTCGCTCGGGAGGCCGATCACGTACGCGACCTGGCGTTGACCATTCGCCGAAAGCGTTTCGGTGGCGTACAAGATGGGACTGGCTTTCGCGACGCCCGAGACGCCGCGGATGGCCGCGACCGCCGAGTCGGGCATGGATGACGCGGCCATGTGCAGGTTGTGGACGCCAGCCTGGGCGACCCACACGTCCGCGCCGGCGCTATCGATGTATGTCGTCATCTGCGCGGAGATGCCGGCGACGATGGCGTTGAGCGCCAGCACGAGGGATAGCGCAAGCGCCACGCCACCGATCGAGGCCACGAGGCGAACGCGGTTTCGAAGAAGGTTTCGCCGCGCGAGGAGCCATACCGGACCGGTCATCGGAAGACCTCCGCTGGCGCAAGCCTGGCGATCGCCCTCGCGGGAATGAGCGCGGCGAGGACCGCCATCGCGACGCTCGCCGCTAGCGCCACGAAGATCGCGCTGGGCTCGATCGCCACCGGGAACTGCGGCCGCCAGACTACGAGCAGCCAGCCGAGACCGTATGCGAGCAACGTCCCCACAACCGCCCCGGTCACCCCTGAGACGAGTGCCTGGATCGACA
Organism: Gemmatimonadota bacterium; assembly: GCA_003141205.1. Classification (GTDB taxonomy): domain Bacteria; phylum Gemmatimonadota; class Gemmatimonadetes; order Gemmatimonadales; family Gemmatimonadaceae; genus FEN-1251. The sequence goes on along the minus strand of PLLD01000306.1, from coordinate 1,371 downwards.
CCACTTTGTAGAGGGTCCTGTTGCTNNGCACCGATGGCCTTGAACGCGCCGTATTCGCGCCGCCGTTCGATGGTCGCCGTGTAGACGATGAGCCCGACCACGAGGACCCCGACCAAGAACGCGATCGCCGTCATGAGCCCAATCGCGGCGTCGTACACCTTGGCGAAGAGATGCTGATCCGCGGCGATGACCGAGGTGCTCGGTGGTGCCGATGCCACCGCTACATTGAGACTGTCGCGCAGTTGCTGGGCTGTCTCACCCGCCTTGGGCGTCACGAACAAGAAGCTGCTCGCCCCGGGCGCGTGCATGAGCGACTGAATGGTCGAGGCATCGGCGAACACGAACGAGCCGATCCACAGTGCGGTGCCATCGGCGAGCCCGACGACGGTCAGCTTGCGGTCGAGCACCGTCACTTGGTCGCCGACATGCATCCCGTGCTCCTGGGCCATGACACGATCGACCACGACTTCTCCGGATGCCGTCGGCTCGCGGCCTTCTGCCAGGCTCCATGGCCCACCTCCCAAGCCCGGCGTATAGCCGATGAAGAAGGCGAGCTGCTTGCTGCCGTCCATCTCGACGATCGTGGTCTGGGCCACAATCGGAGTGACGCTGGCGACGCCGGGTGATCGCGCCACGGCATCGGCAGCGCCCGGCGGGAGAATCGAGTTCGTCGCCAGGAAGTCGCGGACTCCGTGCTGCGCGATGATGACGCTTCCCGGCGCACGATCGAGGTATCCGGAGGTCTGCCGGTAGATGCCCGCCCGGTAAGCGCCGAGGATCAGGATCAGCATCACGGCAAGCGAGACGCCCGCGACGCTGAGCCCGAAGCGGGTTCGGTCATGGGTGATGTTGCGGATTGCCAGTAGCACTTCCTAGCTCGCTATCGGCTCAGTGGTGCGGAAGCCAGCCGCGGTAATGGCTGCTCGGAGACGGTCGGGTGACGTCGTGAACCCGTCGTAGCGGATGTACGCGGTGTCGGTCGCAGGGTTGACCATGGCTCCGAGGACTCCGAGCGTTCGCGCCAGGCGATGCTCGAGTCCGACCGCCTCGGCCACACAGTCGATGTCCACAAGCCGGATTCGGATCGTTCGCTCATCCATGCCGCCCAGCATCGCTGGCTCGACTTAGTGGCGTCTGAGTGACGGCTTAGGAGTGTCTGAGAATCGACCCGTGTCTATCGAGGTCCGCCGCCGGGGCCCGCGATGAACCGCCATGCAGAAAATGCGCCGCTGGATCAGCGGGTCGAGCGCAAGGACCGCCCGGCCCCAATTCATCGAGCCCCTAGAGACCGGCAAACACAAATGCGTAGATCACGGCCGCTCCCTACGGTCGCGGTCAGGTGCTCGCAACTCGGGCACGGGCTCGACAGTC
>PLLD01000342.1 GCA_003141205.1 Gemmatimonadota bacterium | reverse complement strand
TCGGACTCTCGATGACCTTCTACCGCATGGCCTTCCTGGGGCTGGCCGGGGGATTGATCACCCTGCTCCTTCTCGCCAGCGGGCGCGGGCGCCGCCTGTTCGTGGTGGGGTTCTGGATCGTCGCCGCCGGGACGGTGGCGGCCAGCGCCTGGTACGCCGCGGGGGGAAATCAGAAGCGTGACCCGATCTCGGCGTTGGTGCGCCGGGTGGCGTCGATCGGCGACTACGACAACGACGTGTCCGCGCAGCACCGCCTGCACGAGTGGGCCACGGCCCGCCAGATGATCGCGCAGCATCCGATCCTCGGGAATGGGATGGGGGCGCGCGTCGGGTTCCACAGCCCGATGTTCAACCCGCTCACGAATACGTATGGGTTCTGGAGCCACGATACGTACATCCACAACGTCTACCTGTGGCTCCTCACGAAGCTCGGCATCATCGGATTCGCCCTGCTCATCGGCTTCGTGGTGACGGCGCTGGTGCACGGAGCGCGCCGCATACGACTCGCGCCACCGGGTACGCGCCGCTCGGTGCCCGCCGGCTTGATCGCGAGCATCGTCGCGCTCATGATCTCATCCTTTTTCGGCCGCATCCTCACGCTGCCGACCATCACGCCCTTCGTGGCCTTTGCGCTGGGGTCGCTGTACGTCTGGTGGCCGAACGAGGGCGTGAACCCGCCGGTCGCGGTCCGCAACCCCGGGATGCTGCGGTCGAGGATCGCGGCCCGCGCGTGACCTGTCTGGTTCTCACGCCGTTCGTGCCCTTCCCACCGGCGGACGGTGGACGGGTGCGCATGTACCACCTCATCCGTGGACTGTCGGCGCATCGCCGCGTCGACATCCTGACTCTCGCTGAGCCGACGCCGGAGAGCCGCGCCGCCGTCGAGGGACTCCGCAGGGAAGTCGCGTCGTGGGGCGCCGGAGGGCGCGTCGAGGCGGTCGAGCACTCGCTGAACCGCGCGGGCGCGGCCTGGCGCGCCATCGTGCGCGGGCATTCGTTCTACCAGACGCTGTACTCCTCCCGCGCGTACCAGAAGGCGCTCGATACGATGCTCGGTGCCACGCCGTACGACGTCGTGCAGGTCGAGTTCGCGTACATGGCGCAATACCGCCGCAGCGGGCGGCAGGCGGAGCCGCCCCGCGTTCTCGACGAGCACAACGTCGAGTTCCGCATCAACGCCACCCTCGCGGCCGACCGCGCGTCGGGCGCGGGTGCGCTCCGCCGTCTGGCGTACGACCTGTACGCCCGGCGGGAGTTCGCGCATCGCCGCACCGAGGAGCTCGAGGCGTGCCGGAGCGCGGATCACGTTTTGACCGTGTCGGAGCCGGATCACGCCGTGCTGGGGGAAGCGATCCCCGGACTGCCCGTGACGGTCGTCCCAAATGGCGTCGACCTCGCGCACTTCCGCGCCGTTCCCACGGCGGAGACGGATACCGGCGTGGTCTTCGTCGGCAAGATGGATTACCGCCCCAACGTCCGCGCCGCGGTCTGGTTCTGCGAGGAGATCCTGCCGATGATTCGGCGCACCCGGCCGGAGTGCGCGGTCACGATCGTCGGCGCGCATCCGACGCCCGCGGTCCGCGCGCTCGAGCGGATCCCCGGAGTCACGGTGACCGGCGCCGTCGGCGATACGCGACCCTACGTGTCCCGCGCAGCCGTGACGGTGGTGCCGATCCGCGCCGGCAGCGGCACGCGCCTCAAGATCCTCGAGGCCCTCGCGCTCGGACGGGCCGTCGTGAGCACGACCGCGGGCTGCGAAGGGATCGACGTCGTCGACGGGGAGCACCTGCTCATCGCCGATGAGCCCGGGCGCTTCGCGCGCCAGGTCGATCGGCTGCTGGGCGACGTGGCGGAGCGCGCCCGGCTGGGCGCGGCCGGCCGGCGGCTGGTCGAGGCCAAGTACGGCTGGGACGCGGCGGTCGCGACCGTGGAGCGGGTCTACCGCGCCGTGGCGCGCACCACCGCGACGCGACCGTTTTCGCGGGACCACCGCCCGGGCGCACTGGCCGGGGTGGCCCCGTGACCGCGGTCAGCGTCATCATCACGGTGCGCAATGAGGCGCGGTCGATCGACGCATGCGTGCGATCGATCGTCGATCAGACGCACGCCCCGGACGAAGTCGTCGTCGTCGACGGCGGATCGACGGACGGCACGCTCGAGCGCCTGCGCGCCCTCGCCGCGGTGGACGCGCGCATCCGCGTGTACGCGGTCCCGGGCGCGAACATCTCGGCCGGACGGAACAGCGCGGTCGGGCACGCCGCGGGCCCGATCATCGCCGTCACCGACGCCGGCACGGTCCTCCGCCCCGATTGGCTCGCGCACCTCGTCCGCCCGCTCGAGGCCGACGAGTCGATCGGCGTGAGCGCCGGCTTCTACGAGGCCGGGGGACACACATTCTTCGAGCGCTGCCTGAGCACGGTCATCACGACGCAGCTCTGGGAGGTCGACCCGGCCCGATTCCTCCCCTCCAGCCGCTCGGTTGCGTTCCGCAAGGAGTGGTGGTCCCGAGTAGGTGGGTACCCGGAGTGGCTCCGGCATTGCGAGGACCTCGTGTTCGACATGGCGCTCAAGCGCGCCGGGGCGCCGTTCGTCTTTGCGCCGGACGCGATCGTCAGCTGGAACGCGCGCCCGACGCTGGGCCGTTTTTTCCGCCAATACGTCGAGTACGCCCGCGGGGACGCTCAGGCGAGCCTCTGGCCCCGCCGCCACGCGATACGCTACACGGCATACATCGTCGGCTGCGTCCTCGTCGCGCTCGCGGCCAAGGGGATATGGTGGGCGCTGCCGCTACTGGCGATCGGGGCCGCGGTCTACCTGTCACGCTTCGTGCGTCGCCTCTGGCATCGCCCCCCCGACTCCGGTGTGGGCGCGCGCATCGGCGCCCTCGCGCTGCTCCCGGTCATCGTCATGACGGGCGATATCGCGAAGATGCTCGGATATGCCCAGGGATGGGGAAGCCGGCTCGCGCACGGCCGACCCGCGCGCACCGCGTCGGCGACCGCGATGTCGCGGCAGCCGACATAGCCATGGCCGGTCCCGACGGAGGAGACGCGCGCACGGCGACAGGGCTGCGCATCGTGCACGTCCAGCCGATGACGCTGGACCTGTACGGATACGCCGACGAGGACTTGGGCGGCGCCGTGCGGTACGCGGTCACCAACCTGGCGATCGCGCAGGCACGGCTCGGCAACCGCCCGGAGATCCATCTCCTGGCCTCGCGCCGGCCGCACACGCAGATGTTGGACAACAACGTGCCGGTCACCTTCCACTCGCACGTGCAGCCGCCGCGGCATCTCAGCGTACGCTGGCGCTTCGCGCGGCAGTTCAGCCTGTCGATGCTGCGTGCGATCCGGCGCGACCGGGGCGACGTGATCCATTTCCATGGCGTTCGGCAGATGCACCCCATGTACGCCGCGGCCGCCTGGCGCACGGAGCGCCAGGGGATGCCGCTGATCGCGCAGGATCGGGGTGACCGCCCCGTGGGCCGGATCGAGACGGCGCTGCAGCGCTATGCGCTGCGGCGGACCCAGGTCGTGCTGGCCGCGAGCGCCGGAAGCGCCGACGTCCTCGCCGGGATGGGTGTGCCCCGGAGCGCCCTCCACGTCGTGTCGAACGCGATGGATCCAGCCGTCTTCTGGCCGGGGGAGCCGCGCGAGAGCGATGGCATCTTTCGCGTGCTCGTGATCTCGCGGCTGAACGAAGACAAGGATCCGCTCACGATGGCGGAGGCGCTGTGCGAGCTAGTGCGCCGAAACGTTCGTGTCGCCGTGACGGTGATCAGCCGGGGGGTGCTGCGCGGCGCGGTCGAGGATCGGCTCCGCTCGGGCAACGTCCCCGCGACCTTCATCGATCACGTGGCGCAGGGGGAGCTCGGCACGTATTACCGGGCGGCCGACGCCTTCGTGCTCACATCGCTGCGCGAGGGCTGGAACCAGACGATCATCGAGGCCATGGCGTGCGGCCTGCCGGTCGTGCATACCGACGTGCCGGGGCCGCGCGACTCCGCGGGCTGCGCCGGCTACGCGGTGCCGCCGGCGCAGCCCCTCGCGGTGGCCGATGCGCTCGAGCGGCTCGCCCGCGATCCGGCGCTCAGACGGGAATACCGGGCGCGCGGTCTCGCGCGGGCCCCGCAGTTCACGTGGGACGCGGTCGCGCGGCAGATCCAGCCCATGTACGCTCAGGCGACGGCCCTGCTGGCAAACGGAGGCGCGCGGGCCGGGCTGCAGCCGGACGCGCACCTCGGAGGGGTTCTCTCGTGAGTACGGCCGTCGTCGTGGAGCGGGGGCCGGAGCGCAGGGCGCCGACGGACCCCGCCTCTCCCACCCCCGTGCGGATCGATTCGATCGAGCGCCGGATGCGCGCGACGCTCGGGCGCGCGATCGGCTGGCAAAGCCTGGCGACGATGTTCGTGCAGGTGATCCAATCGGTGACCACGCTCGCCATGGCCGCCGTGGTCCTGCCGAAGGACTTCGCGATCTGGGTGATCGCGTCGAGCCTCTTCAATACCCAGTACCTGCTCGCCGGCCTGGGGTTGGGTCAGGCGCTGATCTATTACAAGCACGACCCCGAGCGCGAGCGCGATGCGGTCGACGGTGCGTTCCTCTCGACCGCGGCGCTCGGCGTCGCGGGCGCGCTGGTCTTCCTGGTGGGTGCCCCGCTCTTCACGCTCATCTTCCATCAAGGTTTTTCGCGCAGCGACGTCGTCCGGGTCACGCAGATCATGAGCGTGGCGTTTCTCTGCACGACGCTCGCCAACGTGCCCACCGCGTTGATCGAGCGCACACTGCTGTTCCGCCGGCGCGCGCTACCGGAGATTGCCGGCGCGCTGATGTATGCGGGGCTCGTGTGGATGTTGTTCAAGCGCGGGCTGGGCGTGTGGAGCCTGGTCTACGCGCGGGCCGCGCAGACCGCCTTTCTCGCCGTCGTGTTCTGGTGGCTCGCGCCGATCCGGCCGCGCTTCCCTCCCCACATCCGGTGGGACGTCATCAACAAGCTGCTGCACTACGGCAAGTTCCTGAGCGCGGCGGCCGTGACGGGATACATCGTCAGCAACTTCGATAACCTCGCGGTCGGCCGCTTCGCCGGCGCGACCGCACTCGGCGCGTACGGGCTGGCGTACGCCGTGACGAATCTCGTCCCGACGTTTCTGACCCAGACGGTCGGCAAGGTCTCCTTCCCTCTGTACACATCGATCCGGGGCGATGAGCGCGCGATGCGCCACGCATTCGCGATCGCGCTGCACTACATCGCGGTCACGATGGTCCCGGCCACCGTCGCGCTGTTGACGATCGCGCCGGGCGCCCTGATCGGGATCTTCGGAGTGAAATGGGCACCCGCCGCGGCAATCATCCCGGTCCTCGCGGTCTATGGCGTCGCCCGCGCCACCAACGCCGCCTCGTCCACCCTGCTCGCGGCCGCGGGCCGCCCCGATGTCGGTCTCTGGCTCAACGGGCCGAACATTGCCGTCACGGGACTCCTGCTCTGGCCGCTCGCCCGGTTCGGCGCACCGGGGATCGCGCTCGCCTTCACCGCGGGGCAGGTCGGGGCGACGGCGATCGCCGTCTACATGACGCGCCGCTACTGGGGCGCCAGCGTCCTGCGCCGGCTCCTGCCCGCGCTGGTGGCCAGCGGCTGCGCGATGCTGGCCGCCCGCGCGATCCGCGCGACGCATCATATGGGACATCTGCAGATCGGCACCTTCTGCCTCACGTACCTGGTGGTCCTGCTCCTGCTCGACCGGCACGTCCGCGAGCTGATCACGCCAGGCGATGCACGCGACCAGGCGCAGCCCACGCTGGCGGACGGCCAGGCGTTCCCACCGGGGACCCGTCCCTGGCGGATCGTGTACTTCGGGCTGTATAGCGACGACTACCCGCGCAACAACATGATGCGCCGCGGCCTCCGGCAGCACGGGGTCGAGGTCATCGAGTGCCGGGCGCCCTCGTCGTACGCGCCGAGCCACATGTGGGGGACCACGGGGCGCGGGCTCGGGATGGGGCGCATCCCCTTCGAGATCCGCGAGATGGCGCTCGGTATTGCGCGCACGTGGTCCGTGACGCGCCAGTTCCTCAGGGTGCGCGGGCCGATTGACGCGATCGTCCTCGCGGAGTTCAATCAGGGGCTCTCACCTGTCGCGGCGGTCTTTGCCGCCTTGCGGCGGTCGGCGCTGATCATGGACTTCACGATGTCGCAGTACGACACCGCGGTGAACGACCGGCACGCGCTCAAGCCGTGGAAGCCGCGCGCCGTCTGGCGCTGGCTCATGGATGCGGCCTCGATTCACCTGTCCGACCGCGTCCTCGTTGAGACCGGCCCGATCGCCGTCCAGTACGCGGCGCTCTTCGGGGGGATGCACGACAAGGCCCGCGTCTCGCACATCGGAGCACCGGAATGGCGCTTCCAGGAGCGCCCGCTCCCCGTGCGCGGAGACCGGCCGCTCAAGGTGCTGTACTACGGCAATTACGTCCCGCTGCACGGGGTCGATTTCATCGTCCAGGCCGCGCAGCGGCTCCGCGATGACCCGCGCTTCCAGTTCAGCATGGTCGGCGCCGGCCAGGCGCGCGTCCGCGCGCAAGCGATCTACGCGGCCAATCCGAGCGGCAACGTCGAGTTCATGGGGCGGGTGACGGACGATGAGCTCGATCGCCTGGTCGCCGAAGCCGACATCTGCCTGGGCATTTTCGGCACGTCGGTCAAGGCGCAGCTGGTGGTGTCGAACAAGGTCTGGCAGTGCCTCGCCGTGGGACGCCCCATCATCACGGGGAACGGCCCCGGCGCCGCGAGCGTGCTGCGCTCGGGGGAGCATTGCCTCCTGGTGCCGCACGGCGACGCGGGCGCGATCGTCGACGCCCTCCGGCTGCTGGCCGATGATCCCGCGCTGGCGATACGGATCGCGGGGAACGGCGCACGCCTCGTGCGCGAGCAGTTCACGAGCATCACGGTCGCGCGCCGCCTCATCGGCGTCGTGAGTGAAGTGCGCGTCAGCCGCCTCGCGGCGGAGATGGCATGAGCGCGGTCGCCGAGAGGATTCTGCGGCTGGAAGCGCTCGAGGACGATAGCACCGACGTACGGCCAGGGGCGCCCCCGGAGTGGTACGGACTCGTGCTCGCGGTGGTGGCGGTGGTCGTGGTGCTCGCCGTCGGGCTCTACATCGACTTCCACAAGAGCATCTGGCTCGACGAGGCGTATTCGTTGAACACGGCCACGCGCCCGCTGGGCGAGGTCTTCCACCGCGCGCTGTACTTCGAGCTGCAGGCGCCGCTGTACTTCGTGGCGATCCATTTCTGGTCGAAGATCTCGGCCTCGATCGAGTTCGTGCGCGTGTTCTCGACGCTCTGCGCGGCAGCCACCGCGTGGACACTGTACCGCCTGAGCCGCCTCCTGCTGCCACGCAGGACGTGGCTGAGTCTTGCACTCCTCGGCGCGTGCTGCAGCCAGCTGTTGTGGGCGGCATCCGAGGCCAGGGACTACGCGCTGACGCTGCTGCTGATGACGCTGGTGCTCTGGCTCTTCGCCCGGATCTGGCTCGCGGGGAGCGAGCGCCCGTGGCGTGATGGGGTGTTGTACGTGCTCGTCGGGTACGCCGCGATGTTGAACATGTATTACACCGGCTTCCTGCTCGCGTCCCTCTTCATCGTCGCGCTCATGGACGGGGCGGCTCGCCGCACCCTGATCGTCACGCACGCAGCCCTTGCGGCCCTCATGCTCCCGTGGATGCCCGTCGTGCTCCGGCAGATCGGCCTGCACCCGCACAACACCGAGCCGGCGGGCGGGGTCAGCCTGTCGGCGGTACATGGGCTGTTGGGGACGGCGCGCTGGGCGGCGACGACGCTGTTCGGCGCGGTGCTGCGCGGAACGGGCGAGTTCGTGCTCCGCCCCCCTGTCCTTCTGTTCCTGGCTGCGCTCCTCATCGGGACGATCGTCGCGCGCCGGGCGTGGCGTGCGGCGTCGTGGACCCGGGGCGAGATCGCGATCGCGGGATCGACGGCGATCACGGCGGGAATCCTGCTCGTGCTCCGCTATTTCAACCTGACGCTGGTCAACCAGAGCAAATGGGTGATCATCGTCCCCGGCGTGCTCGCGCTCCTGGCGGTGGCCGTGGGCAACGTGCCCTCACCGCGTGCGGCGCGGGCGCTGGCCGTCGGCTACACGGCCTTTTTCGCTCTGGCCGCAGTGAGCTACGAGCGCACCTGCGCGCTGGTGTGCAGCACGGCCGACTGGCCGGAGGTCGCGACGTATCTCAAGGGTGCCGCGCAACCGGGGGAGCCGATCATCTTCGCGTGGTCGTACGACGCCCTTCCCTTCACGTATTACTTCGGTGAGAGCGCATCGGTGCGAGCGGTGTCGCATGCCGAGCCCTGGCTCGCGCCGGATTGGTGGGCGGCCCTGGCTCGGGATACGCCGGCCCAGGCCCGGGTCTTCGGCGACAGCCTCCCGGCGGTGGTCGGTCCCGCGCCGAGCGCCTGGCTCGTCGGATGGCACCAACGCGCGAGCGAGCCGACGCCCAGCTCTCTGGTCGAGCGCTATGCGGACAGCGCCTACACGGTCCTCGCCCGTTTCGAGTTCGGGCACCGACCCGGGCGCGACACCCCCTGGCTCAGCGTGACCCACATCGGCGCGCCCGCCGGTCGTCCGTGAGCCGCAACGGCGCCGAGGCGGTGCGCGTGAGCGCCACAGGCTCCATCCCGACGCCGAGCGGCGGGATCGTCGCGCGTGTGGCGCCGCATCCGCGGCGGCACCTCGTCACGATCGCGCTCGAGGACTATTACCACGTCGGGACCTTCAGCCATCTGATCGACCGGGCCCAGTGGTACCGGTTCGAGACGCGTCTCGAGCAGGGAACGCGGCGGACGCTGGCGCTGCTCGACGAGTTCGGGATCCGCGCGACCTTCTTCGTGCTGGGCTCGATCGCCGAGACGGTGCCGGAGCTGGTGCGCGAGCTGGCGGACCGGGGGCACGAGATTGCGAGCCGCGGCTATTCCCATCGGCGGATCCGGCAGTTCGCGAACGTCGAGGAGTTCAAGGACGAGCTGGTGCGCTCCCGGGAGACGCTGGAGCGCGCGAGCGGGCGCCGCATCGTCGGTCACCGCATCGGCGATCAGTGGCTGGGGCCCGAAGATCTGTGGGCGCTGGACGCGATCGCGGACGCGGGGTACGCATACGATTCGAGCGTCGGTCCGCTGTTCCGCCGCTTCGCCGCGGAGCCATGGCGCCGCTTCGCGCACCGGCACATCGCGGCGGACTCGGGGCGGTCCCTGTGGGAGTTCCCGATCTCGACCGTGCAGCTCTTCGGGCTGTCGATCCCGATCTCCGGGGGCAACTACTTCCGGCAGTTCCCGCACACGCTCGTGAAGCGCGCCGTCGAGCACTGGGATCGCGTGCACGATTCGCCCTTCATGATGTATTTCCACACCTGGGAGCTCGATCCCGAGCAGCCCCGCATCAACGCGAGCTCGACCCGGGCCCGCGTGCGGCACTACCGCAACCTCGAGAAGCTGCCGGGGATTTTGCAGCACTATTTCGGCCACTACAAGTTCGTGGGAGTGGCAGAGTATCTGGGCCTCGACACGGCGCTGCCGGGACCGGTGCCGCCGATCCCCGCGCCGGTGACGCTCGCTCCCCTCCTCGTACGGCCCGCGCGGGCCGGGATAGGACTCGCCGGGGGTGACGCGTCGGGCGCGAGCGTGGCGATCGCGGCGGTGACGCTCGTCGTGCCCTGCTACAACGAGGAGCTCAGCCTCGCGTATCTGGCGAACACGCTGCGGCGGCTCGAGGAGTCGCTGGCGGACCGGTACACCTTCCACTTCGTGTTCGTCGACGACTGCAGCACGGACCGGACGTATGCGATGCTGCAGCAGCTCTTCGGATCGCATCCGCGCTGCACGATCGTCCGGCACGAGAAGAACGCGGGGGTCGCGGCGGCGATGCGGACGGGGATCCTCAACGCGCCGACCGAGATCGTGGCCTCGATCGACTGCGATTGCACGTACGATCCGCTGGAGCTCCAGCGGATGATCCCCATGCTGGCCGACGGCGTCGATCTCGTGGTGGCGTCGCCGTATCATCCCGCGGGCGGGGTCCGCAACGTGCCGCCCTGGCGGCTCGTGCTCTCGAAAACGCTGTCGGGGATCTATCGGGTGGTGCTGCACCAGAAGCTCGCCACGTACACGAGTTGCTTCCGGGTGTACCGCCGGAGCAGCGCGCTGAGCGTGCCCCTCACAAATGGCGGCTTCCTTGGCGTGGCCGAGTTCGTTGGACGGCTGGATCTGAGCGGCGGGCGCATCCTGGAGTATCCGACGGTGCTGCACGTGCGCGTGCTCGGGTCGTCGAAGATGAAGATCCTCCGGGTGATTGCGGGGCATCTCGGGCTGGTCATGCGGCTGGCCGCCCAGCGGATCACCGGCGGGCGCGCGCCCCGAGCGTGACCGCGCCCTCCGCCCCGACCGGGGCGGTCCCATACGACGTCTTTCGGGAGCGACGGCATTTCCCGGCGCTGGACGGGCTGCGCGCGCTCAGCATTGCGGTCGTGATCTGGGAGCATTGCCGCAACCGCGCCGTCGCCTGGTGGTCGCACGGGATGAATGGCGTCGTGCTGTTCTTTGTGCTGAGCGGCTTCCTCATCACGTCGCTCTGCCTGCGCGAGGAGAGCAAGTACCGTCGCGTCAGCCTGCGCGCGTTCGCGACGCGCCGCGCGTTCCGGATCCTGCCGCTGTACTACTGCGTGCTCGGCTTCTACACGCTCATCGTGGTCGTGCTGGGGCTGGACCCGCGGCGTCCGCGCTTCCTGCACGCGCTCCCCTATTACGCGCTCTTCCTGCAGGAAGTCCCGCATTTTCAGTTCCCGAACGTGCCGTTCGAGGTCGCGTGGTCGCTGGGCGTCGAGGAGAAATTCTATCTGCTGTGGCCGCTCGTGGCGTTTTTCCTGCTGGCCCGCATCCCGCGCTGGCGCGCTCCGATCGCGGCGGGGCTCGCCCTGCTGGCCGGTCTCGCGCCGCAGCTCGGCCCGTGGGGGAATTACGTCTTCTACGAGGGCGCGATCCTCTGGGGGTGCGTCGTCGCGATGCTGCTGCACGACGAGGCCGTGTACGAGCGGGTGCGCTGGATCGGGCGGTCCGGAGTCGTGGCGGCCGCGCTTCTCCTCGCGGTCGCCGTGCACATGTTGACCCAGAACGACAACCGCGCGGCGGCCAACATCGTGCTTCCGATGACGTTCGCGGTCGCCATCGGTGCGCTCGTGACGACGCAGGCTCGGTGGACGCGGGTGTTCGATGCCCGTCCGCTGGCCGCGGTCGGGATCGCGTCGTACGTGATCTACCTCATCCATCAGCTCTTTCTGAAGGTGGCGGAGAAGGCGATCCCGGCGCGCTTCGGCGTGGCGGGTGACATCGCGACGCTCCTGCTCGGGGCGGGGCTGGCGATTGGCGCGAGCCTGCTGATCCATCGCTGGTTCGAGGAGCCGGTCACGGCGATCGGGCGCCGATTGTCGCGGGCGATCGAAGACCGCACCCCGGCGGGCGCGCGGGCCCCCGCCGCGACCCGAGTGGAGCGCGCTACCTAGACAGTCCCGTCCTAGACGGTCCCGTCCTAGACGGTCCCGTC
>PLLD01000021.1 GCA_003141205.1 Gemmatimonadota bacterium | reverse complement strand
CCGAGCAGCGAGTCACGGGTGAGCGGTGTGCCGTACTGCACGCCCTGCCCCACGACGAGCTGCCCCAAGGGAAGGCCGGCACAATAGTTCTCGGCCGCCAGCAGCTCGGTATAGGCGACCAGGGCATACGCCTCGCCGATCTTCGACCGCCCGCCGGCGGGCTCGTACTGCTTGAGCAGCGGCAATGCCTGCAGCAGCGTCACGCGTGCCACCAACAACGTCTGCAGCGTCGCATCGCCCGCTTCTCCGTAACCGCCTCCGCCCGTCGTGCGCCGGGCTTCGATATTGGCGTCGGTCGAAAAGTAGTAGAACGCGACGAGATCGAACTCGTCGCCGAGCAAACCCGCCCACTGAATCAGTCCGCTGAACCCTCGCGCGATACCGGCAAATGTCCGGCCCTTTCCATGACTGAAGAGTTGCTCCGCTCCGGACTGACTGTTGTATGCGCTGGCGACGGTGACGCCCGCCGGGGGCGACACGCTGAGCACATCGCTCGGCTTGCACGCCGAGAGCAGCACGGCACCCCCGACGGCCAGTGTCGCAACGCACGAGATATGCCTGCGGGTGCCGAATCGTCCCAGAACAATCCTTGCTGGCATGGTTATCAAATCCCGAGGTTGAGCCGAACGACCCAATACCGCAACAGCGGAATGGCCTGATTGTCAGCGCGGAAGTCGTTGTTAACGCTGTCTGTGTTTGTCGTCGGGCTCAGCGTCACGTTCTCCCCTCCCGTGTTGCTCACCTCCGGATCGGCCCCGAGGTAGCGCGTCCACAGCGCCAGGTTCCGAACCGCCCCGGTGATGCTGAGGGTCTGCATCCGCAGCGAGTGCGTGAGACGCTGCGGCAGGCTATACGTGAGCGATAGCTCGCGGAAGCGGACGTACGTGCCGTCTTCATAGTAGCCCTTGGGCGGGGGATACCCGCCATTCACGCCGGTCAAGCTGATCTGCTGCGTCGCGAGATCCCGCGCCTGCTCCCACAATGGCGCGCTCTTGAAGTTGGACGCGTAATCTTTTTGGTCGCCCGCCCCCTCCCACATGCCGAGATCGGCGTCGCGGAAGCCACCACGATAGTCGAGGAGAGCATTCAGACTGACGGCGCCGTTCCATAGCGATACATGCGTCGAGAAGGACGCTTCCTGCGTCGGCAGGCTCGATCCCGCGAACACGAGGGTATTGCCCACCGTGACTTCGTCCGGCTCGAGCACACCATCGCCATTGGCGTCCGAATACTGCGTCTGCGGAGCCCAATAGCCATACAGCGGGTAGCCGGCCGCGAATTGGAAGTAGCCGTACCTGACGTTCAGTTGCGGCGGGACGCCCGGCGCCAGAGTGACCAATTTGTTGTGGTTGACCGACCCGTTGAGCGTGACATCCCACGTGAGCGCGCGACGCTGCAGGATCGTCGCGCTGATCGTTCCCTCCACACCGGTGTTCCGCACCTCGCCGACGTTCTCCTCGTAGGACAGGCTGCCCAGCTCCCAGCCGGTGCCCGACGCGACGAGGGCGTCGTTGGTCGTCTTCGAGTAGCCGGTCAGGTCGACGCTCACCCGGTTGTGCAGCAGGCTCAGATCCACCCCGCCTTCGTATTCCAGCGACCGTTCCGGCTTCAAGTTCTGATTCTGGACATTGGAGATCTGCACGGTGGGTATTTCCACGCCACCGGCAATGTCGACCGTCGGCGCGTACAGTTGGAGCGCCGAGCCGTTGGGGGGCTGGACGCCGGACTCGCCGAACGCCGCGCGCACGCGCACCGTCGTCTGGGCCGATTGCAGCGCCAGCCAGGATATGCTCGCCTTCGGGTAGACCGCAACGGCGTAGTTGGACCCGAACCCACTCGCGGCATCTATCCGGACCGCTCCGTCGACGAAGAGCCGATCGGACAAGCCCAGCTCTTCATCCGCATAGCCACCGAGCGTGGCCTCCCGGTCACCGAGCTGCGTAACGGTCGGGTTGACGGCGCCGTTGAGGGTCTGATTCGTCGTCGTGAGGTCGTTGGCGAGCGTCGCCAGTCCCTGTTGCCGCGTGTCCACGAGCTGCATCCCGACCGACGTCACCGACCGCACGTTGTGCGTGACGGCGGCTGTGATCGCGCCGCGCAGATCCACGGTATAGATGTCGTTCGTCGTGTTACCGATCGCGAGCGACGCGGGGTTGTAGGGATAGAGGGGCACGACCTGCGGCAGCAACTCCGACTGATTGACCTGCGAGCCGTGATCGAGACCGAACGTTCCGTGACCGACAAACCACGAGGTCGGACGCCAGTTGGCCGTCAACCCGCCGGTGAGCCTGTCCGTCTGTTGGCTGATGGGTTGCCCGAATCCGTACGGCGGGCTCCCGGCTGGATAGGCGTAACCAAAATTGTTTGCCGGTGTGGGCGGTTGGCCGGTCCCGTTGAAGACCACTCCACTGGTCAGTTGCGTCGAACTCGGAGCATTCTGATACGTCGAGAGATAGGCCGCGTTCGCGCTCAGGTCGGCGGTATTTCCTAGCTTGATCGATGTGTTCGTCCGGATCGAGCGTTGGTTCTCCGCGTTCGGCCGGTAGGCCGAGGCGGGCAGGCCGAGGGAATCGGCCTCCGGATAGAACACGTGAGGGAGCTGCATGATCCCCGTCTCGTTCGACAGACTGCCGGAGACGAAATACCGGATGGCCTCGGATCCGCCACCGACGGACAGATCGTACTTCCCGCGATTCCCGGTACCACCGTAGAGCGAGTAGGCGGGGTCGTTCAACGGATCGAAATTGGTAATGCTGTCGACCACGCACG
>PLLD01000064.1 GCA_003141205.1 Gemmatimonadota bacterium | reverse complement strand
ACGCCACGCTCCGATCCTGGTCGAACACCGCGTACGGCACATCGTTCAGATCGTACGTCGCGGCATACCCGAAGATCAGACACTGGAATATGGGGGGGATCAGCAGACTCGCCCGCCCGCGGGGGTCCTTGAGAACGGCGAGGAGCTCTTTGCGCGCCAGAGCGAGGACGCGAAGAATCGCGTCGCGCATCAGCCCCCTCACGCCAGCGTCTTGCGAGTGGCCAGACGCGCCATGATCAGCAGCACGGCCGCCATCCCCGCCAGGAGCGCCGCGTCGGGGATGACGACGCCCCACACGTTCCCCGCCAGAAACAGCGTTTGAATCAGGGTCACGTAGTACCGTGCGGGCACAGCGTATGTGACCACACGAACCGCCACGGGCATGCTGCGCAGGTCGAAGATG
Organism: Gemmatimonadota bacterium; assembly: GCA_003141205.1. Lineage (GTDB taxonomy): Bacteria > Gemmatimonadota > Gemmatimonadetes > Gemmatimonadales > Gemmatimonadaceae > FEN-1251. The sequence goes on along the minus strand of PLLD01000064.1, from coordinate 9,683 downwards.
AATCCCGAGAGCATGAACGCGGGCATGTAGGTGGCCAGCAGCGTGACCTGGCTCGCGACGAACTGGCTCTTCGTCGCCGACGAGATCCAGAGTCCGATCGCCAGCGACACAAGGAGGTACAGCATGGACACGCCGGTCAGCAGCCACACCGACCCGCGAAACGGGATGTGGAACAGGAACTTGGCGGCGAGTAAGCACAGCGCGAGCCCGACCATGCCTAACGCGAAGTAGGGAATGGTCTTGCCCAGCAGGATTTCGCCGACGCGCACCGGCGTGACGAAGAGCGCCTCGAACGTCCCGCGCTCCCACTCCCGGGCCATGACCATCGATGTCAGAAGCGCTCCGAGCAGCGTCATGACCATCACGATCAGGCCGGGTACGAGGAAGTAGTGGCTGTCGTTGGCTGCATTGAACCACAGCCGGCTCTCGACACTCACCGGACCGGCAGTCACTCGCCGTCCCTCGGCCGCACGCCGAGCATCCCACTGGCCGATCGCGCCCTGCGCGTAGCCCTGGATGATCCGGGCGCGATTTGCGTCGGTGCCGTTCAGGACGAGTTGCACCGTGGCACCACCGAGCGCGACGTGGCGAGCAAAATCCGACCGGATCCGCACGATGCCGTCCACGGCGCGCGCTTGCATGAGCTCCTCGGCCGCCGGCATCGAGGTCACGAATCGCGGGGCGAAATACGGCGACAGCTGGAAGCCGGCAGCCAATTCCGCTGCGTCCGGCGATGGATCCTCGAGGACGATGGCCACGGCGACGTGTCGCACGTCGAGCGAAAGCCCGTATCCGAAGAGGACGATGAGAAGCAGCGGCATGACGATACCGATCGCGATGCTGCTCGGGTCGCGCACGATCTGCTTGCCCTCCTTCCGGACCAAGGCCCACACCCGCCGGGCCTTGGCCGCGAGCCGAGCGTGCGGTGCCGTGCGCGCGAGCGTCACGCCGCGACTCCGGCGCTCGCGTCCCGAGGCGATGGGCCGCGGCGGCCCGCATCGACGATCGCGATGAACGCGTCCTCCATGGTCGCCGTGCGTCCCGGCTCGCCGTGGGCCCGCCGCAGAATCTCGGCCGGCGTCCCCTGCGCCAGGATCCGGCCCGCGTCCATGACGGCCACGCGGTCGCAATATTCCGCCTCCTCCATGAAGTGGGTCGTCACGATCGCCGTGACACCCTGCTCGGCCAGCGCGGTGATCCGTCGCCAAAATTCACGACGCGCCAAGGGGTCGGCACCGCTGGTCGGCTCATCCAGAAACAGGATTTCCGGTTCGTGAAGCAACGCCGCGGCCATCGCCAGGCGCTGCTTGAATCCCCCGGGCAATTGGCCGCTCGCGAGACGGGCGAGTGCCTCGAGCTCGAACTGCCGGAGCGCCCAGGCGACGCGGTCACGCTTGGCGTTGGCACGGAGTCCGTACGCGCCGGCGAAGAACTCGAGGTTTTCGATGACGGACAGCTGCCCGTAGAGTTAGAATTTCTGCGCCACATAGCCGATCCTCTGCCGCGCCGACGCCGCGGCACGACGCACGTCGACACCCGCCACCTTCAGCGTGCCCGCCGTCGCCGCCAGCAGCCCGCACAGCATGCGAAACGTCGTGGTCTTTCCCGCACCGTTCGGCCCCAGGAGGCCGAAAACCTCACCGCGTTGCACCGCGAAGCTGACGTGGTCGACGGCGGCGAATGCTCCAAACCGGCGGACGAGGTCGCGAACCTCGACGATGGCTTCCCCCGCTCCGACGTGCCCCGCCACGGGCCGGTCGAGCGTCATCGCGCCCCCGATCGGATGCTCCCCGACCGCCTGGCGCAGGAGCACCATGAAACCGTCCTCGAATCGTGCCGGCGTTTGGGTCACCCCGACGTTGGCCAGAGCGCCGTCCCGCAGGTCTCGAGCATCCCCGTCGCCCTGCTTCCTGACCAGCCGGACGAAGCCACCCTCAGGCACCGCGTCGATCACGTGCGCGTCGTCGAGCAAACGGGCCTGGAGCTCGCGCGCCTTCTGCCCCGGCGGAGGCTCGGCCAGAAACGTGCGGCCAGCGGCCAGTGCGCTCACCTGCTGCGGCGGTCCCTGCGCCAGCACCTTACCCCCGTGTAGCACGATGACGTGCCCGCACCGCTCCGCCTCGTCGAGGTACGCGGTGCTGAGCAACACGGTGAGGCCCTGGCCATGCACTAACTGCAGCAGGATTTCCCACAGATCCCGTCGCGAGAGTGGGTCGACCCCAACGGTCGGCTCATCGAGCAGGAGCAGATCCGGCGCGTGAATGAGCGTGCACGCGAGGCCCAGCTTCTGCTTCATACCGCCCGACAACTGTCCGGCGAGACGCTTTGTGAACGGGCCCAGTGCGGTCATCGCCATGAGCTGCGGGTACCGTTCGCGCCGCTCGCTTGCCGTGATGCCGTGAAGGTCCGCGTAGAGGTTCAGGTTCTCCTGAACCGTCAGATCCTCGTACAGCCCGAATCGCTGGGGCATGTAGCCCAAGCGGGATTGGACCTCCTGCGGGTGCCGGGCGACATCTATATCCAGGACGGTCAGCGTTCCCGAATCGGCCGTCATCAACCCGGCGACCAACCGAATGAGCGTGGTCTTGCCCGCACCGTCGGGTCCAACCAGCGCCGTCAGGGTACCCCGGCGCACGTCCAGCGAAACGCCATCGAGCGCCCGGACGAATTCGCTCGTGTTGCGGCGAAACGTCTTCCGAATGTCGTGTCCCGCGACGAGCGATGCATCGGTGTCGGCCGCGTTCATCGCACGCGCCCGCTGTCCGGCGACAGAGAAACCGTTGCCGGCATGCCGAGGCGCAGCGCATCCGACGTGTCCGTCACGAACACGCGGACTTCGTAGACGAGGCTCGGGCGCAGTTGCTCCGTCTCCACCGCTTTCGGCGTGAACTCCGCGACGGGCGAGACAAATCCAATCCACCCGGCGAAGCGACGGTCGGGATAGCTATCGACACGAATGGACGCCGGCATGCCGAGGTGTACCCGCCCGAGATCAGGTTCCGTTACGTACGCCTGAACCCACTTCGGATTGGTAATCGCCAACGAGAACACGGGCTTCTCGGGAGAGGCCATCTCGCCGGGCTCCATGATCCGGGTCCGGACGGTCGCGTCGACCGGTGCGACGAGTTGCGCGTCCTGGAGTTGTTGTCGCAGGAGCGCGAGTTGCGCGGTATTCGCTCGCAGCTGTGCTTCAGCCTGGGCGATGTCCTCCGTGCGCGGTCCGATGACGGCGAGGTCCAGCGCACTCTGGTCGACGGCGACCTTCGCGTCGTCCATGTCCCGCACGGCGGCGGCATTGTCCACATCCTGTTGACTCACCGCCCGTTCCGTGGAGAGACTCGCGAGCCGCGCATACTGCTGGCGCGCATTGGCCGCGTCGGCGTGCGCGGCCGCCACGTTGGCCCGAGCCTGGGCGATCTCCTCGGGCCGGCTGCCGTGGTGCAACCTGGCGACGACCTGTTGTTGCGCCGCGACCTGCGCCTCGGCCTGCGCAACCTGCGGGTCCAGGCGGCGCGTGTCGAGCCGAGCGACCACTTGGCCCTGCCGGACCCGCGCGCCCTCCTGGACCAGTATGGCGGCGATCCGCTCGCTGCCATTGAAGGACAGGTCGACCTGGCGGAGGTCGATGTTGCCATAGAGCATGAGTGGCTGCGGTGCCTGGTGACGGTGAGCGCGCCACCACAGCAGACCGGCCACACCGCCCGCGACGGCGATCAACAACCCGATCACCACGACACGCGTGATCGACTTCGTGCTGCTCGAGGTCTCGACGTCCGTCACCAGGCCGCCTTCGGTCAATGTGCGGGTCAAATGTGCGCCGCGCGCGCATGCTTCGGGAGACGGCCTACTCCCGTCCGGTCGGTGCGGTCGCGGCGACCCGCCGCGCCGTGACGTAGTAATTCTCGTCGACCCGCACGTCGACGGGCTCTCCCCTCGGCAGAGCCACCACCTGCCAGGTGGTCCGCGGCGATAGCACCAGGGAGTGCTGCGGCGCCACCGTGACCCGCACCGGCATGGCAAAACCCGGGACCACATCCGCCCACCGATACGACAGCACGGAGTCCTGCACCGCGTATTCGAGCACCGGCACGTGCGTCGTCGTCAGGTACTGCGCGAAGACGGGGCTCAGATCGATTCCCGCCCGCACGCTCATGTACTGCTCGATGTCCCGCCCCGTCACGACCTGATGCCGGAACGTCGAGTTGAGCCCGCGGAGAATGCTGCGCCAGGTGCTGTCGCTTCCGATGATCTGCCGGATCGTGTGCAACATGCTCGCGCCCTTGTAATACATGTCCCCCGACCCCTCGGCGTTCACTCCATAGGCCGGCACGGGCGGCGTATCGTTGACGATCCGCTTCCGGCTGCCGATCACGTACTCCGCCCCCGCACCCTTCCCGAATTGGCACTCGGTGTAGAGCGCCTCCGCATAGTTCGCGAAGCTCTCGTGCACCCACATGTCCGCCATGTCCGCCGTCGTGATGCTGTTTCCGAACCACTCGTGCGCGCTCTCGTGCACGATGATGAAATCCCACTTGAGCCCCCACCCGGTCCCCGACAGGTCCCCGCCCAAATACCCGTTCTTGTAATGATTGCCGTACGCGATCCCGCTCTGATGCTCCATACCGAGATACGGCGTCTCGATGAGCTTGTACCCATCGTCGTACCACGGATACGGGCCAAACCATCCTTCGAAGCACCGGAGCATCGAAGCCACCTGGGTGAACTGCTTGCGGGCCGTGTCCGCGTGAATGGCCAGCGGCCAGAAGTCCAGCGTTAGATCCCCGGCCTCGCCATGATAGACGCTGCTGTCGTGCGCGTAGCGACCCGCATTCACCGCGACATCATAATTGTTGATCGGGCTACGTACGAACCACTCGTACGTCGTCGTGCCGTCGTCGTGGCGGACCGTCCCGCGCAGCCGCCCGTTCGATACATCCACGAGTGAATCGGGAACCGTGATGGCGATGCGCTGGCTGTCCGGCTCATCGGCTTGCGTGTCCTTGTTCGGCCACCAGACGCTGGCGCCCCATCCCTGACTCGCCGTCGCGATCCAGGGGCGCTTCAGGCTGTCGTCCGCCCATACGAAGCCGCCGTCCCACGGCGCATGCTGCGCCGCCCTTGGCACACCATGGTAGTACACGGCTACGGTCCGCTGGGCGCCGAGGGGCTGAGGCGCGGACGCCGCGACGAAGAACGCATTGCCATCCCGCCGATACGAGAGTCGCGCGCCCCCCTGCACCACGCTGTCGATCTCGAGCGGCACCTGCAGGTCGATCTGCATCTCACGCTCGGCGGGACCGACCACGCGATAGGTAATGCCATTCCATCCGCGGATCGAGCGGTCCGGCGGCGACACGGCGACGTGGAGATCGTAGAACGTCACATCCCACCACGCCCGCGCGCCCGTGATCGATCCACGAAGAGTATCGGCGTGCGTGAATGCGGCGACCCCCACCGAGCGGTGCGCCGCGGCCGCCAACGCCGCGGAAGCGGCAAAAGCGATGCGTCCATGCGGACCCGTCGCCACGAGCCGCGTCCCGCCGATCGTCACGACGGCGTTGTATCCGACCGAGTCGATCGCGACCCAGGACATCCCGTCGTCGAAAGATCCGAACGTCCCGCGCGGTCCGACCCCGACGACGAAAGGCGTGCCCCCCGCGATCGTGTACGCCACACCGGAGAGGAAGGGCACCTGGTGCGCCGTATCTCCCGCGGTCCACGTCGCGCCGCCGTCCGCGGTCACCGCGACGTTGGCCCGTTTCGCATCGCTCGCCCGGTAATCCCCGCCCACGACGACGCCGCGGCCGTCGCCCCGAAAGGCGAGCGCGAACGCACCCGAATGATCGGTGCCCGCCACGAGGGGAACGTCCGACGCCTGCCACGTCACCCCGTAATCCGCGGTACGCAGGACCCGCGTGCGCGCGCCGCCGCCCGTCGCGATCCACGCCCGGCCCCCGCGCTGCGTTACGAGCGCGGTATTGCTCGCCGCGAATATCGCCTCTCCCGGAAGCGCGGGCGGCAGGCGGTCGGGATGGATGTCGCTCCAATGGCCGCCCGCATCATCGGTCGTCAGGACGACGAAATGGCCCGCGACCGGATCGCCGACGGCAAGCCCGCGCCGCCGATCCCAGCCCGCCACGCCGTCCAGGAAGGCTCCGCGCCGCGTGTTGTCATAGCGTAGCGTCCACACGCCTCCACCGTCGGTCGTGCGATAGATGCGCGCCGTGTCCTGCGCGGCCACCATCGCGCATATCGTCCGCGGCGAGAACCCCACGACCCCCCTGAAATCCACGGATCCGGCACCGGCGACCGGATGTGCCGTCCAATGCTGGCCGAGATCGGCCGACGTGAGCACCGTCCCCTGCGCACCCGATGCCAGGAGGATGCTGTCCTCGGCCACCGCGACCCCGCGCAGATCGGCCAGCGTGTGGCTGTCGGCCGGCGTCCACTGGGCAGCCGCCTGGCGACCCACCGCGAGGAAAATCAGGCACGCGGCGCGCGCCGATCGACTGCTCATTAGATGCACCGTCTCCGATGTCGTCACCCAACCTTCGTCACAACCTTCCACCGCGTGCCCGCCCCCGAGTCGGCGATCGCGATCCCCCGTTTCAGGAGCTCGTCCCGGATCGCGTCCGCCGCCGCGAAATCGCGCGCCCCGCGCGCCTGCATGCGTGTCCGCAATCGGTCGGCCACGTACGCGGCCAGCGCCGGATCCATCCCGTCGATCCCGCCGCTCTGGCCGCGCGGCTCCGATATCGCCGTGCCATCCAGCCCGACGAGGCCGCCCGGGCGGGGCGGCGGCACCACCCCCAGGGCATCCCGGATGAACGCGACTCCGCTCCGCGCCCGCGCCAGCGCCGCCGGATCCCGTCCCCGCCGGTCCATCTCGGCGTTGCCCGCGCGCACGAACTCGAAGACCGCAGCCAGCGCGCGGGGAGCATCGAGATCGTCCATGAGCGCGTCGCGCACCCGGGTCGCCATCTCCTCCGCGACCGCCGCCAGCGCCGGAGTCGCGCCGACGGTTTCCGGCAGCTCGAGGCGCTCGGCGAATTCCCCGATGTATGCGACGGCGGCCGACGACGCCGCGAGCGCGTCGTCCGTCAGGTTGAGCACTTGGCGATAGTGCGTCGTGAAGATGAGATGCCGGAACGCCGCGCCGGACACCCCGGCTTGTTGCAGATCGAGAACGGTCAGGACGTTGCCGACGCGCTTCGCCATCTTTGCGCCGTCGGTGAGGAGAAACTCGCCGTGGCACCAGTGCCGGCTGAAGGTGGCCCCCGTCGCGCCCTCGGATTGCGCGATCTCGTCCTCGTGGTGCGGAAAGATCAGGTCGATCGCGCCGCAGTGCAGGTCCATCGTCTCGCCCAGCAGGGCCATCGCCATCGCGGAGCATTCGAGATGCCACCCTGGACGGCCGCGTCCCCAGGGTGAATCCCACGCAGCGCCGGCCGCTTCATCCTCGGGCTTCGCCGCCTTCCAGATGGCGAAGTCCTGCGCGCTCTCCTTGGAGTAGTCGTCCTGCGCGACACGCGCACCCGGTCGGATCGAGCGCATGTCGAGCCGCGACAGCCGCCCATAGGTCGGGAATTTCGCGATCGCGAAATACACGGTCCCGTCGTCCGCCCGATACGCGAGCCCGCGCGCCACGAGACGCTCGACGAGAGCGATCATCTGGGGGATGAACTCCGTCGCGCGCGGATACCGCTCGGCCGCCTCGATCCCCAGGTAATCCCGATCGGCGAAGAACTGCGCCGTCGCCGGCGCCGTGATCGCCGCGATCGTCGTTCCCGCGCCCGCCGAGTGCGCGCGCGCGATGATCTTGTCGTCCACGTCGGTCAGGTTCATCACCTGCTCGACCTGCCACCCCGCCAGGCGAAGCGCCCGCCGCAGAAGATCCTCGAAAAGAAAGGTGCGGAAGTTGCCGATATGGGCCCGGCTGTACACGGTCGGGCCACACGTATAGAGACGGACCGTCTTCCCGTCGGCGGGCGCGAAATCCTCCACCCGGCGGGTCATCGTGTTGTAGAGCCTGAACGGAGCGGTCACTCGCCGCCCGGGGTGTCCCCCTTGCCCCCCGATCCACCCCCATCCCCGCCCGCGCCCAACCGCTTGCTCGCGTCGGCCGCATCGGCACCGCCCGCCGTTACCGCGGGCAGGATCCCCATCTGTTGCTTGAGGGCACGCAGGCGCAGGTCCACCGACTGGCCTCCGCCGGCCGCGCGCTCGAGCTGTGCGAACTCGCTCGCCAGCTTGTCCCCCGAGAATTCCGCGTCGATTTCGGCAGACGCGCGCACCTGCCGCTCCGCCTGGTCGATCCGCTCCTCCATACGCGCGAACGCGTCGAGCGAGGACCGCTCCGAGAGGCTGGACATCGTCTCCGCGATGCGGTCATGCGCCTCGACACGTTTGTGCCGCGCGACGAGGAGATTTTTCTTCCGCTTCGCTTCCTCGATCTTGTCGTGCAGCTCGCGCAACGCTCCCTTGAGCTTCTCCGTCTCATAGCGGTGCGCCGTCCACGCGACGTGCATCTGCTGTCCCCGCGTGAGGTGTTCGTGCTGACGCTCCAGCGCCTGCCGCGCCAGGTCATCGCGTCCTTCCCGGACCGCGAGCACGGCCCGATTCTCCCAATCCTGCGCCTGGCGCAGCTCGGCTTCCGCCTGATCGTGCAGGCGCTTCTCATCCGCGATCGCCCCGGCCACGTGCTGCTTCGCCCGGGCGAGCTGCGTTCGCATGTCGACGATGAGCTGGTTCAGCATCTTCTCGGGGTGCTCGGCCGAGGAGATGAGGTCGTTCAGGTTCGATTTGATCAGCGTCGACAGCCGCTCGAAAACTCCCATAGGCGCCCCCCCCGAATTAAGATAGCAAGACGCCTACGCGAGTTTGAAGCGGCGGGCCGCGGGACGGCGCCGCCCGAGCATCTCCCGCAGGTACTGGCCGGTGTACGATGCCTCGACGTCGGCCACGCTTTCCGGGGTCCCGGCCGCCACCACGGTCCCGCCGCGCTGCCCCCCCTCCGGCCCCAAGTCCACGATCCAATCGGCCGTTTTCACGACATCGAGATTGTGCTCGATCACCAGCACCGTGTTCCCCCGGTCGACGAGCCGGTGCAGCACCTCGAGCAACACGCGAACGTCCTCGAAGTGCAGACCCGTGGTCGGCTCGTCGAGGATGTAGAAGGTCCGGCCGGTATCCCGCTTCGACAGCTCGGCCGCGAGCTTCACGCGCTGCGCCTCCCCGCCGGACAGCGTCGTCGCGCTCTGGCCGAGGTGGATGTATCCGAGTCCGACATCACGGAGCGTCACGAGCCGCTGCGCGATGCGTGGCTGGTGCGCGAAAAAGGTGCACGCGTCCTCCACCGTCATCTCGAGGACGTCGGCGATGCTCATCCCGCGGAAACGGACGTCCAACGTCTCGCGATTGAACCGCTTCCCCTTGCACACCTCGCACGGCACGAAGACGTCCGGGAGGAAGTGCATCTCGATCTTGACCAGGCCATCGCCCTGGCACGCCTCGCACCGTCCCCCCGCCACGTTGAAGGAGAAGCGCCCCGGGCCGTACCCGCGAATCTTCGCCTCCGGCATCTCCGCGAATAGCTCGCGAATCGACGTGAAGACGCCGGTATACGTCGCCGGATTCGAGCGCGGCGTCCGGCCGATCGGACTCTGATCGATGTCGATGACCTT
>PLLD01000340.1 GCA_003141205.1 Gemmatimonadota bacterium | reverse complement strand
CCAGCGCTCATTCGGCAGGTGGCCGACATCCCGCGCACCGTGAATGGGAAGATTGCAGAGGTGGCCGTCCGGGAGTCGATTCATGGGCGCCCGGTGACCAATGTCGAGGCACTGGCCAACCCGGGCGCGCTCGCGGAGTATCGCGCGCTCGCCCCGTCGTTAAATTCCTAGCCGTATGGCAACCGATACGTTGGCGGCACAACTCGCGGGTCTCACGACCGCGAGGGCCCCGTTCATCGAGCAGGCGCAGCACGAGGGGCAGCTGTACATCCACCAGCCCTACGAGCTGTACACGCCCGACAATCATGAGGCGTGGCGGCGGCTATACGGCCGCATGAGCGACCGGTGGCAGCGATACGCGAACGAGCGCTTCAGGCAGGGGATCGCGTCGCTGTGTCTCTCCCCGGAGCGCGTCCCCCGACTCGAGGACGTCAATCGCTTTCTGTCCCCGCTCACGGGCTTCCGCGCGAAGCCCGTCAGCGGCTACGTCCCGGCGTTCCTCTTTTTCGACTGTCTGCGCAACCGCGAGTTCCCGACGACGATCACGGTGCGGGACGGAGCGACGCTCGACTACCTCCCCGAGCCGGACATCTTCCACGACATTGCCGGTCACGTCCCGATGCACACCGATCGGGCATTCGCCGAAACGCTCGTGCGCTTCGGGGATTGCGCGCACACGGCGGCGGAGCTCGTGGCGGAGATCGCGGATGACGCGGAGAAGGTCCGGCGGGCGACGAGCGTCTTCACGGCGATGGCGCGGTTCTTCTGGTTCACGATCGAGTTCGGGCTCATGCGCGGGCCTGGTGGTGAGGGGCTCCGGGTGTATGGCAGCGGGCTCCTGAGCTCCTACGGCGAGATCGCGCACGCCATCGACTCCCCCGAGGTGCAGCGGTATCCGATGCAGCTCGAGTGGGTCATCAACCAATCCTTCGAGATCGACCGCTATCAGCCCCTTCTCTTCTTCGTCGAATCCTTCGAGCATCTGTTCGAGAAGGTGGGCGAGCTCGAGGCCTGGATGCGTGCCGGGAAGCTGGACGATGTGGCCCCGGGCGAGCCGGCCATGAGCGAAGCGGACATCAAGAGCTTCCTCGACGCAAGCGCGACGAAGCGATAACGCGAGGCACGCATGGCGACGCAGATCCTTCCGGCATCCGCCGAGACGACCGATACCTTCCCGATCAACGGCACCGACTTCATCGAGTTCTATGTCGGGAACGCGAAGCAAGCGAGCGTTTTCTATCGCACCGCGTTCGGGTTCCAGCTGATCGGGTATCGCGGGCCCGAGACCGGAACGCGGGACCGGGCCTCGTACGTGCTCGAGCAGGGCAAGGTCCGCCTCGTGCTCACGACGGCGATGCGGCCGGATTCACCGGTCGCGGCGCACGTGCATGCGCATGGCGACGGCGTGCACGATATCGCGCTGTGGGTGGACGACGCCCGCGACGCCTTCGCGAAGGCCGTGGAGCGGGGCGCCCGGCCGGCGCTCGAGCCGACCGTCCAGCGCGACGCGGACGGGGAGGTCGTGATCGCCGGCATCCATACCTACGGAGAGACGATCCATTCGCTCGTCGAGCGGCGGGGCTACCGCGGGCCTTTCCTCCCCGGGTTCGTGCCCGCGGCATCCCCGTACGCACCCGCGCCCGTCGGGCTCGAGTACGTCGACCACTGCGTCGGCAACGTGGAGTTGGGGGCGATGAACCGGTGGGTGGCCTTCTACGAGCACGTGCTCGGCTTCCGGAATCTGATCTCCTTCGACGACAAGACGATCTCGACCGAGTATTCCGCGCTCATGTCGAAGGTGGTGTCGAACGGCAACGGACGGATCAAGTTCCCCCTCAACGAGCCGGCGGAGGGGCGAAAGAAGTCCCAGATCGATGAGTACCTGGACTTCTATGGTGGTCCGGGGGTCCAGCACATCGCGATCGCGACCGACGACATCATCCGCACGGTCACGGCGCTGCGCGACCGCGGCGTCGAGTTCCTGCGCGTGCCGGCGACCTACTACGACAGCGTCACCGATCGGGTCGGGCGCATCGACGAGGACCTCGCCCCGTTGCGCGACCTGGGCATCCTGGTCGACCGGGATGACGAGGGCTACCTGCTGCAGATCTTCACCAAGCCCATCGAGGACCGGCCGACGCTCTTCTTCGAGATCATCCAGCGCAAGGGCGCGAAGAGCTTCGGGGCCGGAAACTTCAAGGCTCTGTTCGAGGCGATCGAGCGCGAGCAGGCATTGCGCGGGAACCTGTAGGAGAGACGACGCGTGCCGATTTACCACACACTGGGGCAGGTTCCCCGGAAACGCCACACGGTGTTCCGGCGCCCCGACGGCGGCCTCTATGCCGAAGAGCTCATGGGGCACGAAGGCTTTGTGGGGACGTCGGCGCTGCTGTACCACGTGCATCCGCCCACGACGGTGAAATCCGCGCGCCGGCTGCGCGAGACGAAGTACGAGCGGGACACCGATGACGCGTTGCGCCACCGGCACTTCCTGACGTCGCGCGTGGTGCCGGGGGGCAGTCCCACGCTCGACCGGACACCGATCCTGTTCAACGCCGACGTGGCGATGCTGTATGCCGAGCCGGACGAGCAGGACGCGCATTTCTATCGCAACGCGCAGGCCGATGAGATCGTGTACGTGAGCAAGGGAGCCGGCGTTCTGGAGTCGACGTTCGGCGATCTCCCCTATCGCGAAGGGGACTATCTCATCATCCACCGCGGGATCACGCACCGGTTCAAGCTCGACATCGCTGCCGGGCCGACGAAGCTTCTCATCATCGAGGGGCGCGGCCACGTGCGCTGGCCGAAGCGATACCGCAACGACATGGGACAGCTCATCGAGGGCGCGCCGTACTCGGAGCGTGACATCCGGCGGCCGGCCGATCTCCGGACGATCGACGAGCGCGGGGATTTCCGGATCCTGGTGAAGCAATACGACGGGATCAACGAGATCATCCTCGACCATCATCCCTTCGACGTCGTGGGCTGGGACGGGTACTTCTATCCCTGGGCGTTCAACATCCACGACTTCGAGCCGATCGTGGGGCGCGTGCATCAGCCGCCGCCGGTACACCAGACCTTTCAGGGCGACGGATTCGTCGTGTGCTCGTTCTGCCCGCGCCCCTTCGACTTCGACCCGAACGCGCTCCCCGCGCCGTACAATCACAGCAACGTCGACTCGGATGAGGTGCTGTACTACGCGTCGAGCGAGTTCATGAGCCGGAAGGGGATCGAGTTCGGCAGCATCACGCACCACCCCGACGGGATCCCGCATGGTCCGCATCCGGGCCGTGCCGAGGCGAGCATTGGCGCGAAGTTCACCAACGAGCTGGCCGTCATGATGGACTCCTTCCGGCCGCTCCGGGTGGCCAAGCCCGCTCTGGCGATCGAAGACCCCCACTATCACACGTCGTGGGTCGACGCGCAGCACGCGCAGTTCAATCCGCCGACGTCGTGAGGCGCTAGAGCCCCTTAGGGTTCCGGCCGGCTCGGTGACGCGCCGGCCCCGCGCGGTGGCGTCGCCCGGCGCGGGATGTCGGTAACGCCGCCCGACACGATGAAGGCGAGAGTATCCGCGCTCACGGCCGTGATGCGGGTGACGTCGGAGGAGGGGAAGAGGAGCAGGCGCCCCGACAGGCTGTAGGAGAAGGGCAGGTACACCGTCACGTAGTCGGCGAGACCGAGGCCGGCCAGGGATTGTTGCGTGATGAATCCGAGCGCCTTCGACCTGCCCGACGCATCCGCCGGCACGAGCACCGGGGAATCGAAGCGCCGGTGCTCCCCCACGAACGCGTTGAGCAGGTCCTTGGTCGACGAATAGAGCAGGCGAACGACGGGGAGCCGGTTGACGAGCGCGTCGACGGACGACAGGATGCTGGTGGCCAGGATCGTCGAGGCGAGGAAGCCGACGAGCGTGATGACGCCGATCGTCACGACGAAGCCCAGGCCGGGGACCGAGAATCCAAGCCACCCGTCGATGGTGGCGAAGATGCGCACGCACACGTAAATAGTCACCGCGATGGGGGCGACGAAGACGAGGCCGCGCAGAAAGTACGAGATGAACCGGCGCACGAGGGGAAGTTACGGTGTCCCGGCGGTGTCCGCGCTGGCGACGGGCGCGCGTGCCGTCGGCGCGCTCGCCGCCATCGGCGCGCTCGCCGCCATCGGCGAGCGCGCCGATGGCGGCGAGCG
>PLLD01000230.1 GCA_003141205.1 Gemmatimonadota bacterium | reverse complement strand
TTCTCGGTCGTCGCGCCGATCAGCGTCACGGTCCCATTCTCGACGTACGGCAGGAACGCATCCTGCTGCGCCCGATTGAAACGATGGATCTCATCGACGAAGAGGACCGTCCCGCGCCCCGCCCGCCGCCGCTCCTGCGCCTCCGCCACGATCGTGCGCACGCGCGGCACCCCTTCGGTCACGGCGGAAAAGGGAACGAACTCCCGGTCCGTATATCGCGCGATCACCCGGCCGAGCGTCGTCTTGCCCGACCCCGGGGGGCCCCAGAAAAGCATCGAGGCGACACGCCCGGTCTCGATCTCGACCCGAAGGGGCGCGCCCGGTCCGAGCAACCGTTGCTGCCCGACGAATTCCTCGAGGGTCCGCGGGCGCATGCGCGCCGCGAGCGGCTCGCCGGGGCTCGCCGCCTCCGCGCCGTCTCCCGGGGCCCGACTCACGGGGCCCGACTCACGGGGCACGACTCACGGCATGGGCACCGCTGTCAGACCCAGGCGCTCGGCAGCGGCCGCCACCGCGTCGCTGAGCTCCGGCGCCGGATCGAACGCGCGGCGCGAGGCCTTCCAGCTCCGCGTGCGCAGCACGGTACGCTCTTCCAGACCCAACCCGAGGAGCTGGTATAGCCACCGGTCCGTCCGCGCATAGATGAACAGCTCGAGATGGGGATTCAGCGTCACCTGATCGTCCGCGGTGTACACCGCAACTTCGACGCCGCCCGTCGTCGCGAGGGGGACCTTGAGGCGTCCCATCGCGCCCTGCACGTCGGGCAGCGCGATGTGCTCCCCCTTCCACGCGTGCGTGCCGCGGAGATCCGTGAGTGCGACGTCCACCGCGGGCGGGAGATGCTGCAGCAGGACGGCGAACAGATCCGCGGCCCGCTCCGCGTTCGCGACGATGTGCGCCGCGTAGTAGTCGGACTCGTGCACGAATGTGAAGCCGTCCAATCCCGATCGAAACCGGCGCCAGATGGAGGTTGCCGGCTGTCGCCCACGGAAAAAGACCACCTCACACCCTCCCGTGCCCGATCAGCCCGCCGCCGCCAGGCGGCGCGCGAGGTCGAGAAGGCGCGCCGGCTCATTGACAGCCGGGTCGTCGATCACGGCGTCGAGCAGTCCGTGCAGCACGCGCCCAACCGTCGCGCCCGCCGGGATGCCGGCTCGCATGAGATCGTCCCCATCGATCGCCAGGTCCGCAACCTCGACGGGATCCCGGTACGCACTGCGCACCCCCCGCCGGTACAGCGACGCTACGGCGGCGGCACCTGGAGCGGCGGCNNACCTGGAGCGGCGGCACCTGGAGTGACGTCGCCGAGGGCCCGAGCGGCCGACCAGCGTGCGGCGGCGATGCGCAGGAACGCCGGCACGCGCGTCCGCCCGATACCGGCCACCCACCGTCGAACGACCCGATCGCTCGGACGCGCCGATCCGGCAAGCGCGTCCTCTATCTCCCGACCTAACGCCTGCCATCGCCCCACCAGGATCGCGATCCATTCGGCCTGAGCGTTCGAGAACCGGAGCGCCCGCACGGCCACGCGCGCCGCGCGCTCATCGAGAGCGTCGCCCACGAACAGCGCGGCCAGCCGATTCATCCGGCGGGCGGCGCCACGCGGACCCACCGGGACCGGCAGCCGATCCAGCGCGGCGATCGTCCCAGCACCGATGCCAGCCAACGCCGGAACGAGGGCCGCGAGCGCACCGGAATCGCGCCACATCGCGAGTGCGCGCGACGGGCAGCGAATCTGCTCCATCGTCTTCTCGAGCTCCTGCTTGACCCGCTCCGCGGACAAGCGCGAGAGCGCGGGGACGCTCTCGACGATCGCGCCCCAGGTGGCCGGGTCGATCGCGAAGTCGAACCGCGCCGCGAATCGAATGGCCCGGAGCGCCCGCAACCGGTCTTCGCGCATGCGAGCGCCCGCGTCGCCGACGGCGCGAACGACCCGCGCCTCGAGGTCGCGGCGCCCCCCAAAAGGGTCGTGGAGCACCTGCCGGCGGGCGTGATACGCGATCGCATTGATCGTGAAATCCCGCCGGGCCAGATCGTCGTCGAGCGACGCACCGAACTCCACGACGGCATGCCGGCCATCGGTCCGGACGTCGCGCCGAAACGTCGTGACCTCGTGCAGGTCGCCCGCCCCGTCGAGGACGCCCACCGTCCCATGCTCCACCCCGATCGGAACCGTGCGCCGGAAGAGCCGCATGACCTGCTGCGGCGTCGCCGCGGTCGCCAGATCCCAATCCGCGTGCGGGTGCCCCAGCAGGGCATCGCGCACCGCGCCTCCCACACACCATGTCTCGTGACCGGCGCGCTCGAGCCGGTCCCCGATGTCGAGGATCGTGCCCGGGGGCGCGAGCGTCGCCGGCACGTCGATGCCGGTCGCAGCGGGCTCAGGCGGCAAAGACGCCCGCTAACGCCTCGCCCCGCAATCCCGCGCCCAGGGCAAGCATGAGATCGATGCGCGCCTGCACCGGGCGCCGCGCACCCGCGAAGAGCGCACCGGCATCGAGCAATGACCGGCCCCCGCCCGGAAACCCGTACGTCGGTCCGACGCGGCCGTGGGGGACACGTGACGCGATCACGACCGGCTTGTCCTCGGCGATCCAGCGCCCGATCGCGGCGAAGAACGGCGGAGGGGTGTTGCCGCGGCCCAGAGCGGCGACCACCACACCGCGTCCCTCGCCCCGCGCCGCATCCAGGAGGCGTCCGTCGACACCCGCGTAGGCATAGACGATGTCCACCGGGGTCGCGGGGCGCTCGGGCACGAGGAGCGGAGCATGCGCGCGCACCGCGCGGGACACGAATACCCGGCCCGCATCGACCACTCCGAGCGGCCCCGGTCCCGCGCTGCCGAATGCCTCGAGGAAGTGGGTGTCGATCTTCGTCACGTCGTCGGCAGCGAAGATGCGCCCGGCGAACACGACGAGGACACCGAGTCCGCGGGCATCGGGACTCGCCGCGACGCGCACCGCGTCCATGATGTTCGCGGGACCGTCCCAACTGAGGTCCTCCGATGTCCGCATCGCACCCGTGAACACGACGGGCGTGTCGGTGCGCACCGATCGCGCAACGAGGTACGCGCACTCCTCGAGCGTATCCGTCCCCTGCGTCACGACGACGCCCGACACGTCCGGCCGCGCGACGAGCTCGGCGATCCGCGTACGCAGGAGCCACATCTGGTCGACGGTCAAATGGGCGCCGGGCATGGTCGCCCAATCATCGATCTCGACCTCGGCGACCGCATCGATGCCGGGCACCGTGCCCAGGAGGTCGTGCCCGCGCAGCGACGGAACCGGTCCCTGCGCCCCCGGATCCCTCCGCATGGAGATCGTGCCGCCCGTGCTCAACAATACGATCACCGCGTTACCTCGACCCCGGCTCAACGGGTGGAGCATCCCGCGCGGGCGCCCGCCGCTTCCGAACGAGTGCGCGGAGATGCCGGAACATCGACCGGCCCACACCGGGCGCGGGCGATACGAGAGGGGGAACGGGCAAAGGGGGCTCGTTCTGGAGCAGCCGCCCGGGATTGACCGTCGTCAGCAGATGCGCGTGCGCCCCGGCGCCCAGGTCCTCCAGCCACCGGCGCGCCACGGCCAACGCCTGGCCGTCCGCATGATTGTCGCTGGCGAAGCAATCGACGAGGCCGTGTTGCAGCAACTCGGTCGCGAGCGCCCCCATGCGCCCTCCGGCCAGCAGCCCGACGACGTCGACCTGCATCACGGCTCCGGCCCGGCGCCAGGCGGCCACACTCTCCGGCGTGCACCCCCAATAGCGCTCCGGGTGGGCGAGAACCGGAACCACCCCGCTCGCGCGGAGACGAGTCAGCTCCTCCGTCGCGCCGGGAGGGACCCCCGCGTGCGTGAATTCGACCAGCACGGCCGTCGACCCGGCGAGCGCGAGCCCAGGCGCGGACAGGTCCGTGCCCGGAATGTCCAGCATGATCTCCCAGCCCAGCTCCAGCCGCGGAACTGCGGGCGCCGCGGCGCGCAGGGATTCGAGGATCTCTCGATACGAGTCGACCGGGGCCGAGGCGGCCTCGGACGCGAGCAGATGCGGCGTGCACACGAGCACATCGACGCCGTCGCTGGCGAAGCGCGTCAGCACCTCGACGGAGGCCTCGATCGAGCGCGAGCCGTCGTCGACGCCCGGTAGCAGATGCGAGTGGATGTCGATCATGGGCGCGCCGCCTGCGCAAGGTCGTGCACGCGATCCGGCCCGCCGCGAGCCTCGACGTACGTTCCGACGACGACGTAGTCCGCCCCTGCGCTCCGCGCGGCGCGCACATCGGCCGCGGTCCGGAGACCGCCGCCGACGAACAACAGACCATCCGTCGTCGCACGGGCCGCCTCGATCAGGGCGGGCGCCACCGCCATACGCGCCCCACTCCCCGCGTCGAGGTAGACCGCCTGCATCCCGATCAGCATCGCCGCACGGACATGCGCCCGCACGAGCTCCGGCTTCGTCGCCGGCAATGGGCGCGTCTGACTGACCGCCTCGACCGTCGTGACCGCTCCGCCGTCGATGAGGCAGTACGCGGTGCTGATCGCCGGGATGTGCGGATGCGCGTCGAAGAACGACACGGCGCGCACGTGCT
>PLLD01000142.1 GCA_003141205.1 Gemmatimonadota bacterium | reverse complement strand
CGAATTGATGATTGATCCCGAAACGGGCGGACCCCATACGGCCCACACGACCAAGCCCGTCCCGTTCGTCCTGCTCGACGGCGACGCCCCCCCTCCCCCCCTGCGCCCCGGTGGCGCCCTCTGCGATGTTGGACCCACCATCCTCGGCCTTCTCGGCGTCGATGTCCCGCCGGAGATGACCGGCCTCGATCTCCGTCAGGCGGACTGACCCGTGCATCGACCCGTTCCGTCCGCCCTCGGTGTTGTCTGTGCCCTCCTGCTCGCCTCCGGCGGTGCCGCGACGCTCCGCGCCCAAGAGGTGGGACACGACCCCGACAGCAGCCCGTATCACGACCTCGACGCGAAGCACGACTTTTCACTCTTCGCGGGCTACTGGCACGCCGGGAAGGACCTCGCCGGGGTGGCACCGCGGAGCGGCCCCCTCCTGGGAATCCGCTACGACCTTCTCCTGGGCAAGTCGCCGGTCTTCCTGGTCGGGCGCTTCACGCACGTGATCGATGACCGCTCCGTGATCGATCCCACCCTCCCGGCATCCATCCGCGTCCTCAACCCGAGTCAGCCGGCCGCCCTCAACATCATTGACGGCGGGTTCGGCGTCCAACTCACCGGGCATAAAACGTTTCACCGGCTCGCGCCGGTGATCAACGTGGGCGCGGGACTCGTCACCGACTTTGGGGGGCTCGGCGGCCCCGGTCACTACCACCTCGGAAATCAGTTCGCCTTCACCTATGGCGGCGGCGTCCGCTGGATCCCGGGGGGACCGCTCTCCCGCCTGTTGATCCGGGGCGACCTCAATAACTACATGTACGATCATCATTATCCGACGAGCTATCACACCCTGACCGCGGATGGGTCATCCGCCATCCCGTTCCTCAAGCCGCTGGCGGCGTGGCGCAACAACGGCGCCTTCACGCTCGGCGTCTGGTACTCCTTCCTGCGGTAGTGCCCACCGCGGAGCTGACCCGTCGAGTGCTGTTCGCGGCCGCGCACCGCTACCGCCGGCCGGAGTGGGATGACGCGCGGAACGCCGAAACATTTGGGGACTGTGCGCGCCCCAACTTTCACGGGCACAGCTACGTCTGCGATGTGACCGTGAGCGGCCCGATCGACGATGCGACCGGGATGCTCGTCGACCTGCGGCTGTTCGACGACGCGCTCGGCACTGCGGTGCGCGACCACCTCGACCACCGCAACCTCACGCTCGACATCCCCGCCTTTGCCGAGGTCCCGGGCGGCATGATTCCGACCGGTGAAAACCTCGCGCGCTACATCGCCGGTCGCGTTGAGACGGCGCTCAAGACCCCGGGCGCGACGCGCAATGTCAGGGTGAGCGAAGTCCGGGTCGCCGAAGACGCGACCCTCTGGTCAACCTACCGCCCGTAATGGACGCACACGTTACCGGGGTGATCTTGGCTGGCGGGCAGGCAACCCGCTACGGCGGAAGGCCGAAAGGCCTCGAGCGGGTCGGCGGCGCCCGGATCATCGATCGCGTGGCCGCCGCCCTACGCCCCGTCGTCGACTCGCTGTTGCTCATTGCCAACGATCCTGCGGCCGATGCGTGGCTCCCCGGTGTCCCCGTCGCTGCCGACATCGAGCCGGGACTCGGCAGCCTTGGCGGTATCCGGTCGGCCGTCGCCCGAGCCAGGGGATCCGCCCTCGTCGTCGCGTGGGACATGCCGTTCGTCCCCTCCGGGTTACTCGCTGAGATCGTTCGGACGGCTGCCGACGGGACGGCCGACGTCGTCGTGCCGGAGAGTGGGTCGCGCCGCGGCGTCGAGCCCCTGTGCGCGTGGTACGGACCCGCGTGTCTGCCCGCGATCGAGCGGGCGCTCGCGGCGGACGACCGCCGCGTCGTGGGATTCTATGATTGGGTGCGCGTGACGCACATCCCCGTCGCCATCGTCGAGCGATTTGGCGACCCGGCACAGATCTTCCTCAACATCAATACCGCCGACGACCTCGCGACAGCCGAGGGCACCCCCGGACAGGCTCCCGACGCCACATGACGCCACCGGCGATGGTCACCGTCGTGGGACATAAGCATGCCGGAAAGACCACGCTGGTCGTGCAGCTCGTCGCCGAGCTGATACGCCGCCAGTATCGCGTGATGACCATCAAGCATGGCGCGCACACCTTCAACATCGATCCCGCGACGACCGATACGTACCGGCATTTCCACGAGGGGGGCGCGGAACGCGTCGCGATGGCGGCACCCGATCGGTTCGCGCTGGTCGTGCGCTGGACCGAGGAGCTGGGCCCGGTCGCCATCGCGCAGCGGTACATGGCCGATGCCGATGTCGTGGTGTGCGAAGGCTTCAAGCGGTCGCTGTTGCCACGCATCGAGGTCTTCCGGCGGGCCGCGCACGCCACACCGCTCTACGATCCCGCGGCGGCCAACGCGGACCGGTACCTCGCGGTCATCACGGACGACCCCGCCTTCCGGGCGGCGGCGAGCGTCACCGTACTGCGCTTCGATGACGCCGATTGGCTCCCGGCGTTGGCCGACCTCGTCGAGCGGAGCGTGATGGGCGTTCCTGGATGAGGCGCGCCCCCAGAGTGCTTGTGCTGGCGGTCGCACCCGTCCTGGGCTGCGCGCACGCGCCCGCTCCGGGATCGGCGCCCATGCCCATGAGCGCCGCCGCGCCAAGCCCCGATGCGGCGAGCGCCCCGGCGCCCGCGGCACAGCGGGTGCTGCTCCGCACGATGATCGACTCGCTGGTGGCCCAGCCCCGCTTTCGCAATGCGTTCTGGGGGATCCTGATCGTCGATCCCGCCCGGTCCGACACCCTGTACGCACTCAACGCGCAGAAGTTGTTCCTCCCCGCGTCGAACATGAAGATCATCACCGGCGCCGTCGCGCTCGCTCAGCTGGGGCCGGACTATCGCTTCCGAACGACCTTCGCGGTGAGTGGACCGATCCGGCACGGCGTCGTGCACGGCGACCTCGTGGTGATCGGACGCGGCGACCCGACGGTCAGCGATCGCATGCTGCCGGATCCGCTCGCACCCCTCCGCGCCGTCGCCGATTCCCTCGTCGCGCGCGGCGTGCAGCGGATCGACGGACATCTGGTGAAGGCGACCGATGCCTTCTCCGAGCCCACCCTCGGGTACGGCTGGAGCTGGGATGACCTGACGCAGCCCTACGCCGCGGGCGTCGACGCTCTGCTCTTCAACGAAGGCCGTGCGATCGTCACCGTCGTCGGTGCCCCGCGTCCGGGAGGACCTGTGACGGTTCGCACCGCGCCGCTGACCGGATACCCGGCCGTGCGCGTACACGCGGTCACGGCGGCCGCCGCCGGAGGAGCACCCCGATCTCCCATCATCAGCAGCTACGACGCCGCAACGGGAGATCTCGTGATCGAAGGAGCGATCGCTCCGGGCGACACCGCGAAGATCGAGGTCGCGTACCAGCACCCGGCCGCGGCGTACCTCCGGGCGCTGGAGGACGCGCTCCGCAGTCGCGGGTTGGCGCTGGGGTTGGCGCTGGGCCCCGTCCGGCAGCAGCGCCCGGTCCGCGGCCGCCGTGCGGCACCCGCTCCCGCCCCGACCCTGGATACGCTGTTCCTGGATACGCTGTTCACGATCGCCTCCCCTCCGCTGCGCGATATCCTGCCGGCCCTCCTCAAGCCATCCCAGAATCAGATCGCCGAGGTGCTGCTGCGCGCACTCGGCCGCGAGCAGACGGGGCGCGGGTCCGCCGACAGCGGGCGGCGCGTGATCGAAACGCAGCTGGCCGCGTGGGGTGCGGACCCCACGGGATACGTCGTCCGCGATGGGAGCGGCCTGTCCCGCTACGACTACCTCGCACCCGCCACGATCGTGACCACGCTGGCGTCGATCGAGCACGACACGGCGTTCGACGTGTTCTTCCAGGCACTCCCCGTCGCTGGCGTCGACGGCACCCTTGCCGATCGAATGCACGACACGCCGGCTGCGGGGAACGTGCACGCCAAGACAGGGTACGCGGACCGGGTCCGGTCCCTGTCGGGCTACGTCACGACCGCGGATGGCACCCGACTCGTCTTCAGCGCCCTCTGCAACAACTGGACGGTCCCCGTGCACGACATCGAGGTCGTGCAGGACACCATCGCCGTGCGTCTCGCGTCGATGACGATCGGGGCCGCGCCGTGACCGGCCGAGGGACGGACAGGTGCTAACGGTTGCGCAGGCGGCGGAGCAGATCGTCGCGACCGCGGCGCCCCTCCCCGAGGAGCGCGTGCCGCTGCTGGATGCGCTGGGCCGCGTCCTCCGCGCGCCCATCGTTTCGCCGGTCACCCTCCCGCCCTGGGACAACGCGGCGATGGATGGCTACGCCGTACGCGCCGCCGACATCGCGGGCGCGAGCGCCGACCGGCCGATCACCCTGCGCGGCCTCGAGACCGTCGCGGCCGGACAATTTCCGACCACCGCCGTGGGGCCGGGCGAAGCGACGCGCATCATGACGGGCGCTCCCGTCCCCACCGGCGCCGACAGCGTCGTCCGGGTCGAGGACACCGACGCCGGCATCGAGCGCGTCACGATTTCCAATGCACGCGATGCGCGGCGCAACATCCGCCCCCGCGGCGAGGACATTCGCGCGGGAGAGACCGTGCTCCCCGCCGGCACGCCGATCGGCGCGGCCCAGATCGGCGTCCTCGCATCCGTCGGTGCCGCGATGGTGCTCGTGCACCGCCGGCCGCGCGTCGCGATCCTGGGCTCCGGCGATGAGCTGGTCGACCTCGACCGCTTCACGGAGGTGATCGCCGGCAAGAAGATCGTGTCATCGAACAGCTACACGTTGCACGCCCTCGTCCGCGCGGCGGGCGGCGACCCCGTCCCCCTCGGCGCGGTGCCGGACGACCCGGCCGCCCTCGGCGAGGCGCTGCGGTCTGCCCGCGACGCGGATCTGATCGTCACGACGGCGGGGATCTCCGTCGGCGCGTTCGACTACACCCGCGACGTGTTCGCATCGGTCGGGGGCGAGATCAAGTTCTGGAAAGTCCGCATGCGCCCCGGCGCACCCCTCGGGTTCGGCTTCCTCGGGACCACACCGTGGATCGGCCTCCCCGGCAACCCCGTCTCGGCCATGGTCACGTTCGAGCTGTTCGTGCGCCCCGTGATTCGGCGGATGCTCGGTCACGACCGGCTGTTTCGCCGCCCCGTGCCCGTCGTGCTGTCCGAGGTCGTCACGGTGAGCGCCCGGCTCACGCATTTTCTCCGCGCGATCGTGTCCGTCGCGCCGGACGGCTCGCTCGCGGCGCGTCTCACCGGCCCCCAGGGGTCCGGGATCCTGACATCGATGTCGCTGGCCAACGCGTTACTCGTCGTGCCCGAGGACTCTCCACGTCTGGAAGTCGGGAGTACCGCCCACGCACTCCTCCTCACGGAGGACGCGGGCTTCAGCTCCCAGTTCGCGCTGTAGTCGGCCCCGCAGCGGGCGTCACAGATGGCGTCACAGATGGCGTCACGCCGGGCGCCAATCGGCTCGCCACGATTTCCGCGATGTCGTAGACGGGCACCGTCCCGCCGCTGGCCGCGGCGGCATCGCCCAGCATCGTCATGCAGAAGGGGCACGCCGACGCGATCGCCTCCGCTCCCGTCGCCAGCAGCTCGGTCGTGCGCTCGACGTTGACGCGCGTCCCCGTCGGTTCCTCCATCCACATGCGTCCCCCGCCCGCACCACAACAGAGCCCGCGATCGCGCGTGCGCGGCGGCTCGAGCACGGTCACGACGGGCAGCGCTCTCCGCAACGCCTGGCGCGGCGCATCATACACACCGTGATAGCGACCGAGGTAGCAGCTGTCGTGGTACGATATGGTCTCGAAGCCCCCCGCGGCATCGGACAGCGGCACGCGTCCCTCGGCGAGAAGTCGCTCGATGTAGGTCGTGTGGTGAATGACGTCGTAGTGGCCGCCGAGCTGCGCGTACTCCGTGCCCATCTGATGGAAGCAGTGCGGGCACAGGGTGAGAACCGTCGTCACTCCGTAGCCGTTCAGGGTCGAGATCGTGGCCGTCGCCAGCGTTTGGTACAGGTACTCGTTCCCCAGGCGACGCGCGGGATCGCCGTTGCACCGCTCCTCCTGGCCGAGGATCGCGAACCGCACGCCCGCGGCCTGTAGGATGCGCGCGACCGCGACGGTGATGCGCTTCGCGCGCGCGTCGAACGACCCCATGCATCCGACCCAGAACAGGACATCGAGCGGCCGGCCGTCGGCGGCACACTCCGCCATCGTGGGGATGTCCAGCCCGTCGGCCCAGAGCGCGCGGTCGGCGGGCCCGAAGGACCAGGGGCTCCCATTGCGCTCGAGGGACTGGAAAACCGGCTGCACCTCGGGCGGGAAACGCGACTCCATGAGCACGAGATGGCGGCGCAGCTCGTTGATCACCCCGAGTTGATCGATCGAGACGGGGCATTCCTGCAGGCACGCCCCGCACGACGTGCAGGCCCAGAGCTCGTCTTCGGTAATGAAGTGGTCGAGCAGCTGATGCTCCAGGATCCCGCCCGGGTCCTCCGACTCGCCGAGCAGCACCGGCGCTTTCTCCAGGAGACGCTCGCGCACATCCATCACGATCTTGCGCGGGCTCAGTGGCTTCCCCGTGATGTTCGCGGGGCAGGCCGCCGTACAGCGTCCGCACTCGGTGCACGAATAGCCGTCCAGCAGATTCTTCCACGACAGATGCTCGACGTCCGCGGCGCCGAACTCCTCCACCCCTTCCGGCTCGAGGTCCATGGCGCGCATCGCGCCGGGCAGCCCGGGCCCACTCGTGTTCGAGAGGTAGACGTTGGGCAGCGCCGTGATGACGTGGAGATGCTTGGAATAGGGCAGGTAGTTGAGAAACCCGAGAATGAGAAGCGCATGGGTCCACCACGTCGCCGTGCGCGCGAGGCCTGCGGCCCCCGCGCCGCCGGCGGCGTCCATCCCTTTCATGAGCAGCAGCGTCAGCATGAGGCCCGCAATCAGCGACAGGATCACGAGCGCATCCCGCTGGCCGACCGCATCCCCTTGCAGCCGCTGCGGCCGGATCACGAGCCGGCGGTACAGGAGCCAGCCGACCGCCGCGAGGACCGCCACGGCGAAGGCGGTCTGCGATTCCGTGTACAGCACGTACAGAGGAGCGGGGAGAAAGGAGAAGGAGAATGTCGGAACGATCCCCTGCAGAACGATCTCAATCGTACCAGCCGTCAGGACGAGGAAGCCCCAGAAGACCGCCGCGTGCATGACGCCGGCCCACGGATCGCGCAGGATCTTTCGCTGGGCGAGGCCGACCACGATGAGGTTCCGCACGCGGACGAGCGGGTGATCGGTGCGCTCCTCCGGCTGGCCGAGCTGCATGTAGCCGACGAGCCGGCGCGCGTTTGCGAAGAAAAAGCCCAGCGCCAGCACCAACACCACGATGAACGGGCCGCTGCCGAGCATCGCTGCTACGTTCCCTGCCGCGCCGTCCGGATCGCGGCCGTCAGAGCGGGCACGACCTCGAGGGCGTCGCCGAC
>PLLD01000210.1 GCA_003141205.1 Gemmatimonadota bacterium | reverse complement strand
GGGGCGATGATTATCGCCATCCTGCTGACCATCACACCCTTCCTTTTCCCGATCGTCATGACGGCGCTCGGGCTGCTCACCGGCATGGTGCAGGCCTACATCTTCAGCATCCTCGCCGCCGTGTACATCGCCGCCGCCACGCGCACCCGCACAGCCGGCTCCGAGCCAGCGCCCACACCGTGAAACACTCACGCACCAACCAGAGGACATCCTATGGATACCACAACCCTCATCGCGCTTGCCTCCATCGTCACCGCGGGCCTTACGACGGGCGTCGGGTGCATGGTGCCCGCGCTGAGCGAAGGGCGGTCCGTCGCGACGGCGCTCACGGCGCTGGCGCAGCAGCCGGACGCCTCCGCCACCATCACCCGGACGCTGTTCGTCGGTCTGGCGATGATCGAGTCCACGGCNNTGCTTCGTGGTCTCGATGATTCTCATTTTTGCGAACCCGTTCTGGAACCACGTCATAGCCCAAACCGCGGGCAAGTGACCCTGTGCTGATCGACTGGTTCACGATCGGCGCGCAAGCGCTCAACTTCCTCATTCTGGTGTGGTTGCTGCGGCGCTTTCTGTACAAGCCCATCCTGCAGGCCATCGACGCGCGGGAGAAGCGCATCGCTACGGAGCTCGCAGACGCGGAGGCAAAAAAGGGCGAGGCACAAAAGGAGCGCGAGGCGTTTCAGCGCAAGAACGAGGAGTTCGACCAGCAGCGCGCCGCACTGCTGAAACAGGCGACGGACGCGGCGACGGCCGAAGGCCAGCGACTCGGCGATGCGGCGCGGCAGGCGGCCGACGTCCTGAGTGCCAAGCGGCAGGAAGCGCTGAGAGACGACGCCCGGAACCTGAATCAGGCCATCAGCCGCCGAGCGCAGCAGGAAGTGTTTGCCATTGCGCGCAAGGCGCTGACCGATCTCGCCACGACAAGTCTGGAAGAACGCATGGGCGACGTATTGACGCGCCGCGTGCGCGCCATGGAGGGCACGGCAAAGGAATGCCTCGCCGATGCCCTGAAGAAGGCGCCCGAGCCCGCGCTCGTGCGCAGCACGTTCGACCTGCCCGCCGAGCAACGCGCGGCGATACAGACGGCGGTCAACGAGACCTTCTCGGCCGACGTCCATCTCCGGTTCGAGACCGCGCCAGACCTGATCAGCGGCATTGAACTCACCACGAATGGGCAAAAGGTGGCGTGGAGCATCGCGGACTATCTCACGTCGCTGGAAAAGAGTGTTGGCGAGCTTCTGGACACGCGCGCCAAGCCTGAGCCCGCACCTGCCAGCACGGCCGAGCCACAGCCCGTCCCACAGCCCGTCCCACAACCCGTCCCGCAGGGCCCATGACCGCTGCGCCGGAAAGCCTGCAAAGCGTCTTCGACCGCACGTTCCTCGACATAGACCGGGTGCGGGCGGCCTTCACGCCGCAACTGATCCCGCGCGAGGTGGGCACGATCACGCATGTGTCCACCGGGATCGCCAGGGTCGCGGGTCTCCCCGGCATCGGCTTTGAGGAGCTCGTCGAATTTCCCGGAGGCGTGTTCGGCATCGCGTTCAACGTCGACGAGCACGAAATCGGCGTGGTGCTGCTCGGGGATTACTGGCATCTGCACGCAGGGGATGCAGTCCAGCGGACGGGGCGGGTCATGGACGTGGCCGTGGGTGACGGAACGCTTGGGCGCGTCATCGACCCGCTCGGGCGGCCGCTCGATGGCAACGGTCCGGTCGTGGCCCACCAGCGCCTGCCGATCGAACGCCCGGCCGCGCCCATCATGGACCGCGCCCCCGTCACGGTGCCGCTCCAGACCGGCCTCAAGGTCATCGATGCGCTCATTCCGATCGGCCGCGGCCAACGCGAGCTGATTCTGGGCGATCGCCAGACGGGCAAGACGGCCATTGCGATCGACACCATCGTCAATCAGCGGGGGCAGAATGTCGTGTGCGTGTACTGCGCCATTGGCCAGCGCGGCTCCGCCGTGGCGAAAGCCGTGGCCAATCTTCGCGAGCAGGGCGCGATGGAGTACACCGTGGTCGTTGTCGCCGAGGGCAACGATGCGCCGGGCCTCGCCTATATAACGCCGTACGCCGCGACCAGCATCGCGGAGCATTTTGCAGAACGGGGTCGCGACGTGTTGATCGTATACGACGACCTCACGCAGCACGCCCGCGCGTATCGCGAGCTCTCCCTCCTGCTCCGGAGACCGCCCGGTCGCGAGGCCTTTCCCGGGGACATCTTCTATATCCACTCGCGCCTGCTCGAGCGCGCCACCCACCTGCGCCAGGAGCTCGGCGGCGGCTCGCTCACCGCCGTGCCGATTATCGAGACCGAAGCGCAGGACATCTCCGCCTATATTCCGACCAACCTGATTTCCATCACGGATGGGCAGATCTATCTCTCGCCGTCGCTGTTTGACCTGGGCGTGCTGCCGGCGGTCGATGTGGGCAAATCGGTGTCGCGCGTCGGCGGCCAGGCGCAACGGGCGGCCTACCGAGCGGTGGCGGCCGACCTCAAGCTCGCCTACGCACAGTTCGAGGAGCTCGAGACGTTTGCCCGCTTCGGCGCCCGCCTCGATGAAAGCACGCGCACGATCATCGAGCATGGACGGCGAATCCGCGCGTGCCTCAAGCAGCCGCAATTCGCACCGGTGTCCGTGCCGCAGCAAATCGCCGTCCTGCTGGCGTTGACGGCGGGACTCTTCGACCCGGTGCCGATCGACCAGATGCCCGACGCGGAGCGCGCGGTGCGCGAGGCGGCGGCGACCATTCCGGCGGAGGTGTGCGCGCGATTCGACAGCGCCGCAACGCTGACTGCCGAGGATCGGACGACGATTATCGACATCGCGCGCCTGGCGCTGGGCCCCTTCCAGCCCAAGCCGGACGTCCAGAAGGAGAAATCGTGAGCGACGCCACGGCGGGATTGCGCCGCAAGATCACCAGTGCCGGCGAGCTCCAATCCGTCGTTCGCACGATGAAAGCCGTGGCGGCCGCGAGCATCGGCCAATATGAGAGGGCGGTGCGCGCGTTGGCCGACTACTATCGGTCCGTGGAGCTGGGATTGGGCGCGTGCTTTCGGGAAAGCAAGCCAGCGGCCTTGACGAACGAACCGATAGGCCGTAGCGCGTCAGGTGCGATCGGCGCCGTCGTGTTCGGTTCCGACCAGGGCCTGGTGGGCCAGTTTAATGAAGTGGTGGCCGACTACGCGATCGAGACGCTCGCGGCTCTGCCCGGCAGACCTCAAGTCTGGGCGGTCGGTGAGCGCGTTTATACGCGTATGGCGGACGCGGGCCTGCCGCTGGCGGGACTCTTCGCCGTGCCGAATTCCGTCCAGACCATCACGCCCCTCGTCGGGCAGATTCAAATCCACACGGAAGCGCATCGCGCCGCCGGCGAGGATGCGCGCCTGTACGTCTTCCATAACCGCCCGCAGTCGGGAGCGCAGTACGAGCCGGTCGGTCAGCGGTTGCTCCCGCTCGACGCGCCCTGGCAACGCGGTCTGGCCGAGGTCCGCTGGCCGACCGGGACCGTGCCCGAGGTGATGGGCTCCGGCACCACGACTCTGCGGGCACTCCTCCGCGAATATCTCTTCATCTCTCTCTTTCGAGCGTGCGCCGAATCCCTTGCGAGCGAGAACGCGAGCCGCTTGGCCGCGATGCAACGGGCCGACAAGAACATCGACGAGCTGCTGGGGGATCTCAACGGCGCATTTCATCGTGTGCGCCAGAGCGGCATCGACGAGGAGTTGTTCGACGTCATCTCCGGCTTCGAAGCGCTGAGCGTAGAGGAGCACTGATGGCATCCGCAACAGGAGCACCGATGCAAGCGACGCAGCAGCTGCACGATCTCGGTCAGAGCCTCTGGCT
>PLLD01000193.1 GCA_003141205.1 Gemmatimonadota bacterium | reverse complement strand
CGAACGCTTTATCAGAACGCTGGCGCGAAAGGCGGCGGAGATCTTTGACAGGTGGTGCTCAATGGAGAGCCTGCCGATCGATACTGTGCGGCGGCTTGTAACGGCGCGGTTCTATCTCGTCGCGACTTTGAATGGGCATTCGAAACTGGGAGAGAAAATGTTCACGATGCTGGGCATGCCGCTGGATGATCGCCAGCGGGCTCCACGGCCCCGCAAGCAAGGGAAAGAGCCGGAGGCGGCCGCATGACGGGCATCGAGACGGGGCCGGGAGTCGTCGGCCCACATGACAAGAGCAAGATCGCGCCTGGCGTCGGTGCGGGGGCCCGTGCGTGGTGGTTGGCGTATTGTCGGCCTGACGGGGGTGACCCAGGGACTCGCGCGCGCCTTCGCCGTGCTCGGTCGATAGTCGATGCAGCCGTGATCCCGGCCGCCATCGTCTTAGCGCGACGGCTCGGCGCGCTCAAGGGCGAGACGCGAAGTGGTGGGGCGCGCTTCGAGCGGGCGCTCAACCTTGCGCGCGTTCTGGCTCACGTAACGAGCGATGATACGCAGCGTCCTATGCGGGCCGCCGGCTGGAAATCCCTTCCCAAGGATTCGCCGAGCGGCGTCGTCGGGGACGCGGAAAGGCCGCGGCTCTCCGAGCAGCGGTTTCGCCGTCTGCTCTCTACGGAGAGCGGAGAGGATCAGGTGCAGGCGTTTGTCCGCCTGATTGGTCTGTTGGACGACAAGGTCAACATTGCCTCGGTATCCGAGGACTTCTGGTTCTGGAGCGACAGGACAAAACGTGCGTGGGCGTTCGACTATTACGCCGCCGGCATCGCCGCGCCGGCCGAGGGACCATCAACTGCTGAGGAGTCCGCATGACCACGTTCTTGCAGTTGCACCTATTGACGGCGTATCCCGCGGCCAATCTGAATCGCGATGATACCGGCCGGCCGAAGACGGTGGAGTTTGGTGGTGTGTCGCGCCTACGCATTTCATCCCAGAGTCTCAAGCGCGCCTGGCGTACATCGCCCGTGTTTGCGCAGCATGTTGGTGGTCGGGTCGGCAAGCGAACGCAACGTCTCGGGGTGCTGATCCATGAGCATCTAACAAGTAAAGGAATGGATGCCAAGCGAGCCACGGAAACTGCGCGATACATTGCCAGTGCCTTCGGCAAGCTGACAAGCGAGAAGGATGCCAACCCGCTGTATATCAAGCAGCTTGCCTTTGTGTCGCCCGAGGAAGAGCGACGGGCGCTGGAGCTTGCCGATCGCGTCCTGAGCGGTGAGCTCAGTGTGCCGAAGAAGAAAGCGCCGAAGTCATCGACACCGCGCGACGATGCGGGCGCGGAGGATGCGGACGCTGAACCGGCGAAGCTGGGCAAACATCCCTGGACCGATCAGCTGTTGGTCAAGGCTGACAGCGCGACCGACGTGGCGATGTTTGGTCGCATGCTGGCTGACAGCCCCGCGTACAATCGTGAGGCTGCGGTTCAGGTAGCGCATGCCCTTACGACGCATCGCGTTGCCGTTGAGGACGACTATTACGTGGCTGTGGACGATCTGCAGGATCCGGAGTCGCCGGAGGGGGCGGGGACGTCGTTCATTGGCGTCCAGGAGTTCGCCGCCGGCGTGTTCTACCTCTACGCGTGCGTCGACTGTGCTCTTCTCGTGCGCAACCTGGACGGGAACAGGGATCTCGCACGCGATGCCGTCTCGGCGCTCGTTGAGTGTGCGTCGAGTGTGGCCCCTCGGGGCAAACAGGCCAGCTTTGCATCCCGTGCCCGCGCGTCGTTCGTGTTGGCGGAGCGTGGAACGCAGCAGCCGCGAACCCTGGCGGCCGCATTTCTGAAGCCTGTCGGAACGGGGGAGCACAATCTGGGCGGTCGCGATCTGGTCGTCGAGTCGATTGATGCTCTTTGGCGTTTTCGAGCCAACTTGGATGTCGTGTATGGGCCGTGCGCGGATGGCTCGGCGCACTTGCGGGCGACGCCGGACGGCGCCGAAGGATCGCTGGCGCACGTGGTCACTTTCGCCATGGAGTCAGTCGCGTGATGGAGTTTCTACTGCTGACGCTGTACGCGCCTCTGGTAAGCTGGGGCGACATCGCCGTTGGCGAGGCCCGGGGATCGTGGGTTCAGCCGAGCCGCTCGGCGATCCTGGGGTTGATAGCCGCGGCACTCGGCATCACTCGTGACGATCAGGAGGCGCACAACGCGCTCGACAGCGGCTATGGATTCGCGGTCAGGCTCGACGCGCCTGGGACGCCGGTCACTGACTACCACACCGCGCAGGCCGTGGCAGCGTCGGCCGTGAAGCGTGTGGCGGAGCGCGGGCCGATAACGCGCGCCACCTTATTGAATACGAGCGACCGCGCGACTATCATCTCCCGGCGCGCCTATCGGCAGGATGCCTTGGCAACCGTCGCAATATGGTCGCGGGCGAGTGGTGCATGGTCGCTGGCCCATCTGGCGGAGGCGCTGCGCCGCCCCGCCTTCGTCCTGTACGCTGGCCGCAAGTCCAACGCCTTCGGTCTGCCCCTTGGCCCGGAGGTCGTGACAGCTGCCACGCTCGCGGATGCCTTCACTCAGCGACGGGATCCGGCGCGCGGTATTGCAGCGGTCGCGGTCCGGCCGGTACAGGGATGGGGCCGGGAGGTCACGCACGATCCCTGTGACGGCTTCTCGTCCGGACTGCGTCCGCTACGGCGACAGACGCGCCGTGACGCACACGCAGATCGTACCCAATGGCAATTTCGCGAGCGGCCAATTGATGTTGGCCTGATCGAGCCGGGTAGCGGTCACGGTACCCTGGGTGCATGATGTCGACGATACAGTATCTGACGCGCATACGCCTGCGTCGGGACGCACCTGCCTCCGCTCTTCGTGCGATGTTCATCCCGCCGGACGTATCGGCGCGAACGCTCGCCACGCATCGGCTTGTGTGGACCCTTTTTGCCGATGCGCCCGACCGTGAACGCGATTTCTTGTGGCGTGAGGCAGATACCGGCGTATTCTACCTGCTCTCGAGACGCCGGCCGGAGGATCGGCATGGATTGTTCGACGTCGATCAGTCGAAAGTATTCTCTCCACGACTCGGCGTCGGTGACCGTCTCACGTTTATGCTTCGAGCAAATGCCACCGTGTCCCGTCAAGACCGAACGAAGAGACGGGGGGTCAGGTGTGATGTCGTGATGGATGCGATCTATCAGACGCACGGCCCTGAGCGGGCGCTGGCGCGGCGTTCGGCAATTGAGAGCGCAGGTATCGCGTGGCTGGCCGCGCAGGGTGCGAAAGCCGGATTTGTACTGCCCGACGTTGGCACTGGCGGCGCCGGTGCATCAGGAACGGCCGTTTCCGTCACCACCTACCGCACGCTTGCCATCGAACGACCGGGCGCGCCAGCGAGGCTCGGCGTACTCGACTTCGAGGGTGTTCTCGAGGTGCGTGATCCGGCGTTGTTAATCGAGACGATAGGGACGGGATTCGGGAGGGCGAAGGCATTCGGCTGCGGATTGATGCTGATTCGGCGGGTTTGATTACACCGTGACGGACACGCCGTACGTGCCGCTGCGGCCGATCCCGATCAAGGATCGAGCGGCGATCGTCTTTCTGGAGTACGGCCAGATCGACGTGATCGACGGTGCGTTCGTGCTCGTCGACCAGAACGGCGCTCGGGTTCAGATACCGATCGGTGGTCTGAGCTGCCTCATGCTCGAGCCCGGAACCCGAATTACGCACGCCGCGGTCGCGCTCGCCGCGCGGGTCGGATGCCTGTTGGTGTGGGTGGGTGAGGCCGGTGTGCGCCTCTATGCATCTGGCCAGCCGGGCGGGGCCCGGGCTGACCGTCTTCTGTACCAGGCGCGTGCTGCGCTCGACGACGCGGCGCGGCTGCGTGTCGTTCGGGCGATGTATACGTTGCGCTTCGGCGAAGAACCGCCGGCGCGCCGATCGGTGGACCAGCTGCGCGGCATCGAAGGCGCTCGCGTGAAACGGATGTACCAACAGTTCGCACGTGTCCACGGCGTGACGTGGGAGGCGCGGCGCTACGATCCCGAAGCCTGGGAGGCTGCCGATGTACCGAATCGCTGCCTATCGGCCGGCACGGCATGCCTGTATGGCCTGTGTGAAGCGGCGGTCTTAGCGGCGGGATACGCGCCCGCGATAGGCTTTCTCCACAGTGGCAAGCCCCTGAGCTTCGTCTACGACATTGCCGACATTTTCAAGTTTGAGACGGTGGTGCCCGCGGCATTTGCGGTTGCCGCTCGTATCCAGCGCGGGCAGGCGCCGCGTGAGCCTGTAGAGCGCCAAGTTCGCATCGCGTGCCGCGATGCCTTTCGCCGCACGAACCTGCTGGAGCGTGTCATTCCGACGATCGGCGATCTGCTGGTGGCGAGCGGATTATCGGCGCCCCTTGACGCGCCCGAAGGACAACCTCCCGCGCTCCCCGAGGAGAGATCTGGCGATGATGGCCATCGTGGTTGAGAATGCACCGCCGCGGCTTCGAGGACGTCTCTCGCTCTGGCTAGCCGAGATCCGGGCCGGGGTGTACGTCGGCAACTATTCCGCCCGAACGCGCGACCGTATCTGGGACGAAGTCCAGCTGCTGATCGGCGATGGATCAGCGGTCATCGCGTGGTCTGCGCCAACGGATTCGGGCTTCGCATTCGCCGCGGTGGGACCGAATCGTCGGGAGCCGATCGACTTTGACGGGCTCACGCTGGTCCGTTTTGACGCGCCGCTGCCTTCCGCCGACCAAGCGGCTGCCTCGTAGTATTCCGCGGCCCAACGTCCGGTAGATTTTTCGTGTACGGGTAAGTGGTTGGTAGGCTTTGTGATGGTAACAAGAGCGTTCCCCGCGCGCGCGGGGATGAACCGTCCCCACCGGGTAGTGTCGCCAACTCGGCGGAGCGTTCCCCGCGCGCGCGGGGATGAACCGCCGGAAGATGCCGCAATGGTCTATCTCCACTCGCGTTCCCCGCGCGCGCGGGGATGAACCGCTTCGGCACGGCGAACTTCCTTTCGGTCATGCGCGTTCCCCGCGCGCGCGGGGATGAACCGTACTCACCGCACGCTTGGCACTTGTGGATGTCGCGTTCCCCGCGCGCGCGGGGATGAACCGACGAGGCCGCCTTGCACCAGCCCCTTCATGCAGCGTTCCCCGCGCGCGCGGGGATGAACCGATGAGCGCAATCAGAATACCGACGAGTGACATGCGTTCCCCGCGCGCGCGGGGATGAACCGCGCTATACCCTCTCTCGCCATAGACGGCAACGGCGTTCCCCGCGCGCGCGGGGATGAACCGGTCAGGCTCGTGGTGTCGAGCGTGATCGCGCCGCGTTCCCCGCGCGCGCGGGGATGAACCGTGACAGTCAGCGCTGTGATTTCTGTGTCGCGGGCGTTCCCCGCGCGCGCGGGGATGAACCGAATTCGTTTCCGTCCGGATCGGCGTACACAGGGCGTTCCCCGCGCGCGCGGGGATGAACCGCCCTTCCGATCATCGACGCGTGCGTCATGCAGGCGTTCCCCGCGCGCGCGGGGATGAACCCGAGCAGGTCAAGGAAACGATGGACGAGTTGCCGCGTTCCCCGCGCGCGCGGGGATGAACCGCGATCGAACAGCTCTCGAAGGGTCTCGATACCGCGTTCCCCGCGCGCGCGGGGATGAACCGTCTGTTGAACGTGTGCAAGTGGCTCGGGCGCCGCGTTCCCCGCGCGCGCGGGGATGAACCGTATCAGGGGCTGAAGAAGCTCCAGGCGGTAGGGCGTTCCCCGCGCGCGCGGGGATGAACCGGCAATACCGGAACTCTGGCCGGTTTGTGGGTCGCGTTCCCCGCGCGCGCGGGGATGAACCGACCGTGCGCACGCCGTCGTAGAGCCGCTCTTGGCGTTCCCCGCGCGCGCGGGGATGAACCGCAAACACCTGTTCCCGAGACGCGGGTAGACGAGCGTTCCCCGCGCGCGCGGGGATGAACCGGCACACCTTCCGTGGCCTCACCGGGAACACCAGCGTTCCCCGCGCGCGCGGGGATGAACCGACGGCGCAGCCCGGGATGATGTTGCAGGTTGGGCGTTCCCCGCGCGCGCGGGGATGAACCGTCACGCGGGGTAAGCGCGCGATTCGGGCGACGGCGTTCCCCGCGCGCGCGGGGATGAACCGAAACAGGTTGGCATCCAGGTGTGCCGACTCTGGCGTTCCCCGCGCGCGCGGGGATGAACCGATTGGGATTGGGGTATGTACCGGGCTCGTCGAGCGTTCCCCGCGCGCGCGGGGATGAACCGATCCTGTGGATCGCGGTCGGCGCGGTTTGGTAGCGTTCCCCGCGCGCGCGGGGATGAACCGTCGCGCAGCCCACGACCGCGGTGCTTCCCCCAGCGTTCCCCGCACGCGCGGGGATGAACCGGCGGCACGGCGTGCAACCGCCCCGGCATCGGAGCGTTCCCCGCGCGCGCGGGGATGAACCGGCACTTCCCTCGTCGACATCGGCGACGCTCACGCGTTCCCCCCGCGCGCGGGGATGAACCGGATATCTTCCTCGGCGCCCCGGGGCAACTCGCGCGTTCCCCGCGCGCGCGGGGATGAACCGCATGGGCGGCAAAAGGCGGTATCGGCACCGGACGCGTTCCCCGCGCGCGCGGGGATGAACCGCTGGCATCCCGGTCTAGCAACACGAGGGCATAGCGTTCCCCGCGCGCGCGGGGATGAACCGATTCTGGAAGTAGCGCCCGGGTCCGTGAAGAACGCGATATCTGGTACGAGAACAGTTGTTCTCTGCGGGTTGAGCACGACGTGTATTTCGGGGCCGATAAAGCCCAGTCGGTGCGCGTCAATGTACGACCCGAGGTACTGGAGGAGACGGTAGGTGTAGAATCCGTGCCGGCAATCCGGCTCTTTGAGGTACATCGTCGCGCCATCGACGATCCCGTAGAAACGTCCGCCATCCGGGAGGCTATCCAGATCGTCGGCCGTGAGGCGGCGGGAGATCGGCGCAGCTATGCGCGCATGCTGGGGCCGTGTTGGCATGGGCTGTTCATCGAAACATTGGACGCAGGTCGAGCAGGAGGCGGGCAATCTAGGAATGGCCTGCTGGATGCGGCAACGGGCGATGTCGCCCGGTGCGACGCCCCAGATGGTGACGTGGGCGCTGCGTCGCTAGACTACTCGGCCTGCCAATTCACGCTGAGGGGAGATGACGGCGGCCAAAACACAGACAGGCGCAGAGGTGCCGCGCCTATCGTTCGAAGCGTTCCTGCGCACCGTTCCGAAGTCCGGATGCGCGGGCAACGAGATCGAGCGCATTCCGCTGCGACCGCGCGACATCGAGCTCTGATGCCCCGGGCGCCGTAAGGCGCCGAGCGCTGTCGTCAAGAAGATCGTCGTCGAGATCGATCCATCCTCCGGTCACGACCGTTTGCGCGTCGCGCGACGTAAGGGCCTTCCACGGTGTGGAATTGCCCCCGGCTTCGTGGACACCAAGTTAGGCTGCGCGGTTCGGGCGACCGGTGGAGATGTTACGCCGCTCCAATCCGGGTGCGAACCGCGTCGTATGTGGCCTGAGCCGTCTCAATCGCTTCTTGCGCGTCTTCGGCCGATGGCTCACCCCGGTCTGCGGCGGGATAGCGGAACTGCCACGCAAACGGCGTCAGGTCGACGGCCCGGTCGACTACTTCAGCCAACGACGCATCGAGACGCACACGCTCGTCTCCCAGCTCGGCGAGATCATGGGTTTTGCGAAACGGGATATCGCGGTGGAACAGGAACGCTTTGAGCGCCTTTTCGGCTGCCTGCTGGCAATGATACACTGCCACGTCCGGCAACGGACTAGTCGCGGCGGCCAGCAATTCAGCCGCGCGTAGGTCGTGTTCGGCGTTGACCAACCACTCACGCGTCGCGGCTTTCTTTGACAGCTTCGTCAGCCCTGACGGCGCGGGCGGCTCAGAGGGCACCCGATCTCCCACCCGTCTCACTCGGGACGTCAGGCTCGTACAAAACCTGGCCTTCGCGTGCAACAGTTGCCGGAAGTGAAGCCGGGAAACCGACCCGATCCCCGAACTCCGCCTCCGTCCATACCATCACGTCTTTGGGCAGCGCAATGCCTCGGAGTGCCCGATACGCTACCTGATCCCGCCGGAATCCAGGGACGCTTGAAGCCCGGACGACGACCAGCAGATCGTAATCACTATCCGGGCCGGCGTCACCACGGGCTCGAGAACCGAATAGATAGATGCGCGTCGGGGCAAACGTCGCAACGAGACGGGTGACCGCTTCGTCGAGCGCCCCGTCGGGGATCGCCAG
This sequence comes from Gemmatimonadota bacterium, assembly GCA_003141205.1. Lineage (GTDB taxonomy): Bacteria > Gemmatimonadota > Gemmatimonadetes > Gemmatimonadales > Gemmatimonadaceae > FEN-1251. Next base: position 57,276 of record PLLD01000193.1, on the reverse strand, counting down.
CGCGGCCCCGCGGGCGATTCGGCCGGTCTGCGCGTGTGGCATGCCAACAATCTACAGCGGGCCGGCGCGTCGTTGTAAGATCATCACCCTCCGTAGGGTGAGATACGACAACTTCGCAGCCACTTAAAAGTCGGCGCGCGACCACTCGAACTCTGGGTGACCGTATACATGTTGCAGCTTGATCAGCCAATCGAGAAGCAGTTGGCGCAGTGCGATGTCATGACGCTCTAGACATGGAAAGCCGCTGACTTAGCAGCTTTGCCCATGCACGCTGGCAGGGATCATGGCGGCCCCGTTGCCTCCTACGCCACGCGGTCGCGCGGCGGCTTCTCGGAAAAGAACGCCTCGAGGTTGTCCAGCGCGCGCATCCCCATCGCCACTCGCGTCTCCGTCGACGCGCTTCCGAGGTGCGGCAGCAATACCACGTTCTCCATGGCCAGCAGCTCGGGCGTGACCACCGGCTCCTTCTCGAACACATCGAGTCCCGCGCCCGCGATCGTCTTCGCCTGCAGCGCACGCACCAGCGCCGCCTCATCGACCAGGTCGCCGCGGGCCGTATTGATCAGGAACGCGTGGCGCTGCATCAGCGCCAGCCGCTCGGCGTTCATGAGATGCCGGGTCTCCGGCAGGGCCGGTGCATGCAGCGAGACGAAGTCCGACTCGCGCAATACCGCCTCGAGCGAGTCACGCGGCTCGGCCCCGACGGCCTTCCCATCCGCCGCCGACACCGGAGGATCGTAGTACACCACCCGCATCCCAAACCCCGCCGACGCGCGCTTCGCCACCGCACGCCCGATCCGTCCGAGCCCGATCACGCCCAGCGTCTTACCCGTCACCTTGGTCCCGAGATGATGCGTTGGACGCCAGCCGGTCCACTTCCCGGCGCGGAGCTCGCGCTCCCCTTCGCCCAGGCGGCGTGCCACCATGAGCAGCAGCGCGATCGCCGTGTCCGCGGTCTCGTCGGTCAGCACATCCGGCGTATTCGTGACCACGATCCCATTCTGCTTGGCCGCGGCCACGTCGATGTTGTTGAAGCCCACCCCGAAGTTCGCGACGATCTTCGCGCGCCGCGGCGTCGTCCCGAGCACCTCGGCCGTGATCTTATCGGTCACGGTCGGGAGGAGGGCATCGGCCGTGCGCATCGCGTTCTGGAGCTGCCCCATGGTGAACGGCGTGTCCGTCGGGTTGAGGGTCGCGTCGAATAGCGCCGTGGCGCGATCCTCGACCGCCGCGGGCACGCGGCGGGTCACCACGACGCGTGGTCGCACGGCCACGCTCAGGCCACCGCCGGCGTGGACCGTCCGGTCCGCGCCAGGACCTGCGCCATCGTCGAGCCCAGCTCCGAGGGGCTGGGCGCCACCGCGAGCCCCGAGCTTCGCATGATCTCCGCCTTCTCCGCGGCGCTGTCGCCGAACGCGGAAATGATGGCACCCGCGTGGCCCATGCGGCGGCCGGTCGGGGCCGAGAGGCCCGCGACGTACCCGACGACGGGCTTCGACATGTTCTGGCTGACCCATTGCGCGGCCTCGGCTTCCTGCGGCCCTCCGATCTCGCCGATCATGAGCACCGCGTCCGTCTCGCTGTCCTGCTCGAACCGCTCGAGGATATCGAGGAACGACGAGCCGTTGATCGGATCGCCGCCGATCCCGACGCTCGTGCTCACGCCGATCCCGAGCGCGGCCATCTGGGCCGCGGCCTCGTATCCCAGCGTGCCGGAGCGACCGACGATCCCCACGCGCCCTTCCTTGTAGATGTGCCCCGGCATGATCCCGATCATCGCCTTGCCCGGACTGATCACGCCGGCGCAGTTCGGGCCGATGAGGGTGGAGCGGCGCTCGCGCTGGTACCGCTTGAGGTAACGCTTGACGCGCATCATGTCCTGCGCCGGGATCCCGTCCGTGATCGCGACGATCAGCTGCAGCCCCGCGTCGGCCGCCTCCATGATGGCGTCGGCCGCGAACGGGCCGGGTACGAGGATCCCCGTGGCGGTCGCGCCGGTCTCGCGGACCGCGTCCTTGACGGTGTTGAAGACCGGGAGCCCGATGTGGGTCGTGCCGCCCTTGCCGGGGGTGACCCCGCCGACCAGCGTCGTCCCGTACGCGATCATCTCCTTCGCGTGGAACGTCGCTTTGTCCCCCGTGAAACCCTGGAGGATGACGCGCGTGGAGCCGTCGATGAGGATGCTCATCGTGCGGCCCCCGCCAGCGTCGGCGCACCGGGGACGGCGCCATTCAGGCGGGCCGGTCCCCCCGTCACCGAATGCAACGCATCCACCGCCTTTTGCGCCGCGTCCGCAAGCGTATCCGCCGTGATGATGCTGAGCCCGCTCTCCCGCAGAATGCGGCGCCCTTCCTCCACATTGGTGCCCGCGAGGCGTGCGACGATCGGGATGCTGATGTGCTGCTCCCGTGCGGCGTGCACGACACCCTGCGCGATCCAGTCGCAGCGATTGATCCCGGCGAAGATGTTGACGAGCACCACCTTCACGCGCGGGTCCCCCAGCACGATGCGGAACGCGGCCGCGACGCGCTCCGGCGAGGCGCCGCCCCCGACATCCAGGAAGTTCGCGGGCTCGGCCCCCGCCAGCTTGATCATGTCCATCGTCGCCATGGCGAGTCCGGCGCCGTTGACGATGCAGCCGATCTCGCCGTCGAGGCCGACGTAGTTGAGTCCGTGCTTCGAGGCTTCCGCCTCGCGCGGGTCCTCCTCGGTATAGTCCCGGAGCTCGCGCACCGTCGGGCGGCGGAACAGCGCGTTGTCGTCGAAGGTCATCTTCGCGTCGAGCGCGAGGACGCGCCCATCGACCGTCACGGCCAGCGGGTTGATCTCGACCATCGTGGCGTCGAGGTCGCGAAACGCGCGGTAGGCGCCGAGAACGGCGCGCGTGGCGTCCGGCAGCTGCGCGGCCTCGATGCCGAGTCCGAAGCAGAGCTCCCGCGCCTGGAACGCCTGCATCCCAACGGCCGGCTCGATCACGACCCGCAGGAGACTCTCCGGGGATTGCGCCGCGATCTCTTCGATCTCCATCCCTCCCTCGGGCGTCGCGACGACGCACACGCGCTCCGACCGGCGGTCGAGCACGAATCCGATGTAGAGCTCCTTCGCGATCGGCACCGCCGCCTCGACGTACAGCCGCTGGACGAGCTTGCCCTGCGGGCCGGTCTGTTTCGTGACCAGCCGTGCCCCGAGGAGCTCACTCGCCGCCGCGTGCACCTCGTGCTCGCTCCCGCAGACGCGGACCCCGCCCGCCTGTCCCCGCCCGCCCGAATGGATCTGCGCCTTGAGCACCCACCGGTTGCCGCCGATCTCGCGCGCGCAATACACCGCCTGGTCCGGCGTGTACGCGACGTTCCCGCGCGGCACGGGGACACCGAAATTCGAGAGCAGCTCTTTCGCCTGATATTCGTGAATGTCCATGGATTCTCCTATCCCGCCGCCGCAGCCATCTGCGGCCGCGGCGTCTGGGAAGTGCTCCGTGCCTCGATCGCGTCCGCCAGCGCGACGATCGTCTGCGCCTGCCGCGCCGATGCCGCGTCGATCATCTTGCCGTCCAGCTGCACGGCCCCGCGCCCTGCCGCGGCCGCCTCGGCCATCGCGGAGAGGATGCGCCGCGCGCGGCCGACCTCGGGGGCGTCCGGCGTGAACCACTGGTTCGCGGCGGCGATCTGAGAGGGATGGATGGCCCACTTTCCCTCCACCCCGAGCGCGCGGCCCCGGCGACAGGCATCCGCATACCCGTCCGGATCCTTGAAATCGCCGAACGGCCCATCGATCGGACGCAGCCCGTACGCCCGGCACGCGACGACCATGCGGGAGATCGCGAAGTGCCATTGGTCGCCCGGATAATCCGGGTTCAGGCCGCCGATGCTCGTCGTCCGCGCGCGCACGCTCGCGGAATAATCCGCCACACCGAAGTGCATCGCCTCGAGGCGGCGGCTCGACTGCGCGATCGACCCGACGTTCGCCATGCCGAGGGCCGTTTCGATCAGCACCTCGAGCCCGATGCGGCGCGTGAATCCGCGCGCGTCCTCGATCTGGGTGAGCAGCGCATCGACCATGTACACATCCGAGGTCGTGCCGACCTTGGGAATGAGCACGGTGTCGAGGCGGTCGCCCGCGGCCTCGATGACATCGACGACATCGCGATACATGTACGGAGTGTCGAGCCCGTTGATGCGCAGCGAGATCGTCTTGCCGTGCGCGCGCCAATCGTGCTCGCGCAGCCCGCGGATGGCCTGCGCGCGCGCCCCCTCCTTCTCGGCGGGCGCGACGGCGTCCTCGAGGTCGAGGAAGACGTAGTCCGCGTCGCCCGTCACCGCCTTCGCGAACAATTCCGGACGCGAGGCCGGCACCGCCAGCTCGCTGCGATGCAGGCGCGGGCGGGCGGGCTCGTGCCGAGTGAAACTCACGCGGGGACCGCGGCGCGGGCCTTGTCCGCCCCGGTGGGTCGCGCGCCCGCCACGCGGGACTGCGCATCCGGCGACACCGCGCTATTTCCCTTCGCGCCGAGCGCGGGAGCCGTCGAGCGGTAATACTCCGCCGCGGCTCCGACGCCCGACCCGGGCGTCACCTGGATCCCGACATCGCGCATCGCCATTTCGGCACCGGCGAGAGCGCCCAGCAGCATCAGCTCGTTGAGATCGCCCAGGTGGCCGATGCGGAACAGCTTGCCGGCGACTTCGCTCAGGCCGGCGCCCAGCGCCATGTTGTATCGCCGAAACGCGACGTCGATCACATCCGCCCCGTTGATCCCGGCGGGCACCATGATCGCGCTCACCGTGTCGGAGTTCCACTTGGGCTCCTTCGCACACAGCGTAAGGCCCCACGCCGCCACGGCGCGCCGGCACCCTTCCGCCAGCCGGTGGTGGCGCGCGTAGACAGCGTCGAGACCTTCCTCGAGCAGCATGTCGAGCGAGGCGCGCAACCCGTACAACAGCGGGATCGACGGCGTGTACGGGAAGTAGCCCGTCGCATTCGCCTTGATCATGTCGCCGAGATCGAAGAAGACGCGGGCGCATTTCGCCGTCTCGCGCCGAGCGAGCGCGCGCTCGCTCATGGCGATGATCCCGAGGCCCGCGGGCAGCATGAACCCCTTCTGCGAGCCCGTGATGGCAGCGTCGACACCCCAGGCGTCCATCTCGAAGGGCAAGCTGCCGATCGCGCTTACGCCATCCACGTACAGCAGGGCGGGATGCTTCGCGGCATCGATCGCCGTGCGGACGGCGGCGATGTCGCTGGTCACGCCCGTCGCCGTCTCGTTGTGCACGATGAGCACGCCCTTGATCTCGTGCGCGGTGTCCGCGGCCAGGGCCTGGCGGATCCGATCGGGCGGCGCGCCTTCGCCCCACGGCGTCTCGAGCACATCGACCTTCAGACCGAGCCGCTGCGCGCAATCAATGAAGAGATGGCTGAATTGTCCGAAGCGCGGGGCGAGGACGCGGTCGCCGGGCGACAGCGTGTTCACCAGGGCGGTTTCCCACATGCCCGTTCCGGTGGCCGGAAAGACGAATGCCTGTCCGCGGTCCGTCCGGAAGACGGCCTTGAGATCGCGCAGGATCCCGCGCGTCAGCTCCGGAAAGACGGAGGAGCGGTGATCCTCCATCGGCCGGTGCATCGCCGACAGGATGCGATCCGGGACATTGGTCGGACCGGGAACGAACAGGAAATTGCGTCCGGGCATGACAGGCCTCCTCCGCGCGGGTTAGGTCAGTTGGAACCAAAACGGCCCGGCTGCGTCCGTCAACTCACGGCCGCCGATCCGCGCAGCCCGGCGATCAGCGCGAGAATCTCCGCCTGGCTGACCACTTTCTGGACATCGCAGAGGTCCTTGAACCGGCCGAACGCGACGACCAATTCCTCCTCCCCCAGGGAATGTCCGAGCTCGTCGAGGCGCTTGCGAAACGCGTGCCGCCCGGAATGTTTCCCGAGCACCAGCGCGGTCGGCTCGGCGCCGACCATCTCGGCATCCATGATCTCGTACGTGAGCGGATTGCTGATCATTCCGTGCTGGTGGATCCCGGCGGCGTGGGCGAACGCATTCGCCCCCACAATGGCCTTGTTCGGTGGCACCGCGACCCCCGTACACTGCGACACCAGCCGCGACGTCCGGACGAGCTCCCGCGTCACGATGCGGGTGCCCGCTCCGAATTCGTTGCGGCGCGTCTCGATCGCCATCACGCACTCCTCGAGCGCTGCGTTCCCTGCGCGCTCTCCGAGCCCATTGATGGCGCACTCGATCTGGCGCGCGCCCGCGCGCACGCCCGCGAGCGAATTCGCCACGGCCAACCCGAGATCGTCGTGGCAATGCGTCGAGAGCGTGACCCCCTCACCGGCCGTCTTCACGTGCACGCGAATGCCGGCGATCAGCGCGTAGTACTCATCGGGCATGGTGTAGCCGACGGTATCCGGGATGTTCAACGTCGTTGCCCCACTCGCGATCGCGGCGCGCAGGACGTCGTAGAGGTACTCCCGGTCCGACCGCCCCGCGTCCTCGGGCGAAAACTCGACGTCCTCGCAGTGGGATCGCGCGTGCGCCACCATGCGGCTGACGGTTGCGATCACCTCCGCGCGCGTCATCCGGAGCTTGTGCTCAAGATGGATGTCCGACGTCGCAATGAAGGTATGGATGCGCGGCCGCGGCGCCGGAGCGATCGCACCCGCGCAGGAATCGATGTCCTTTTCGTTCGCGCGGGCGAGTCCGCAGATGATCGGGGCCCCCGGTTGCGTGCCGACCTCGCTGGCGATTGCGTGCACCGCGTCCCAATCGCCCAACGAGGCGATCGGAAACCCGGCCTCGATGATGTCGACGTTGAGCCGCATCAGCTGGTGAGCGACCTGCAGCTTTTCCGCGCGCGTCATCGTGCACCCCGGAGCCTGCTCGCCGTCCCGGAGCGTCGTATCGAAGATCCGGATCGTGTCCTCGGGGACCGCTCCGCCCGGCATCCGTGCCCCCTGCGCCGCTGGCCACATTAGGCGCCTCCCGCTCCGGGAACGACTTCCTTGGGCTGCACGAAGGGCATCATCCGCCGGAGCTCGCGACCGACCCGCTCGATCGGGTGCTCGACGTCCTGCCGCCGGTACGCGTTGAACGCCGGCCGGCCATTCACGTTCTCGGCGATCCAATTGTTTGCGAAGGTCCCGTTCCGGACATCGGCCAGGAGCTTCTGCATGGCCAGCCGCGCCTCCGGTCCAATGATCTGCGGGCCGGCGATGTAGTCGCCGTACTCCGCCGTGTCCGACACGGAGTACCGCATGTAGTTGAGCCCGCCCTGATACATGAGGTCGACGATGAGCTTGAGCTCGTGCATGCACTCGAAGTAGGCGACCTCGGGCTGATATCCGGCCGCCACGAGCGTCTCGAAGCCGGCCTTCACGAGAGCGGACACCCCGCCGCACAGCACCGCCTGCTCCCCGAAGAGATCGGTCTCGGTCTCCTCGGTGAAGGTGGTCTCCAGCACGCCCGCCCGCGTGCATCCGATCCCCTTGGCATAGGCCAGGGCGTCGGCCAGCGCGCCACCGCTCGCGTCCTGCTCCACGGCGACCAGCGCCGGCGTGCCGCCACCCTGCGCGTATAACTCCCGCACCCGGTGCCCCGGCGATTTCGGCGCGACCATGCTCACATCCACAGTCGCGGGGGGGACGATCTGCGTGTACCGGATGTTGAAGCCGTGTGCGAACATCAGCGTCTTCCCCGCCGTCAAATGCGGCGCGATACTCGTCTTGTAGAGCGCGGCCTGTCCCGTATCCGGCGTCAGCAGCATGATCATGTCGGCATCGCGCGCGGCATCCGCGACCGATCGGACGACGAGTCCCGCCGCCTCCGCCTTCGCGCGGCTCTTCGACTCGGGGTGCAGTCCAACCCGGACGTCGAGCCCGCTGTCACGCAAGTTGAGGGCGTGGGCGTGTCCCTGACTGCCGAAGCCGATGATGGCGATCGTGCGCTTGGCGAGCCGGCCGAGGTCGGCATCTGCGTCGTAGTACAGTCTAGCCATTAGAGAGGAGGAGGGAGAGAGGAGAAAGGAGAGAGAAAAAAAGAGTTATTCGTCGCCGTCGGCTTGCGCGCGATACGGCCGGGGACTCGAATCCACCGGCTGGCCGGTGGGGGCCGCCCGGCCGGCGGCGCCACCCGGTGTCCCGGTCGCGCGGGCGCCCGCGCCGCCGCCCGATCCACGCGTCATCGCGATCCGGCCGCTCCGGATCATCTCCTTGATGCCGAGCGGGCGGCACAGGTCGATGAATGCCTCGACCTTCTCCGGGAGGTCCGTGACCTCGAGCACCATCGTATTGGATCCGACATCGGCGACGCGCGCACCGGCGGATTCCGTCAGGGCGATCAGTCCGGCCCGGGCCGAGGCCGGCGCCTGCACTTTGACGAGCACGGTCTCGCGCTCCACGGTCGGGTCATTCGTCACGTCGAACACCTTGAGCACCTCGATCAATCGGTTGAGTTGCTTCGTCACCTGCTCCACGTTCTCCGCTTCCACGACCAGAGTCATGCGGCTCACACCGGGCGTCTCGCTGTGGCCGACGGTCAGGCTCTCGATGTTGTATCCGCGACGGCGGATGAGGCTGATGACGCGGTGCAGGACGCCGGGATGGTCCTGGACCAGGGCGACGATCGTATGCGTCACGTGTCGTCCCCCTCGGCGTGCTCGCCCACGGCGACGAGCATCTGCCCGATGCTCTGTCCCTGCGGCACGATGGGGAACACGTTGACCTCGCGCTCGACGCGGAAATCCAGCAGCACCACGCCGTCGTGCGCCCACGCCGACGCGATCGCGGGATCCACGTCCCCGACCTGCTCCACCGTCACACCGCGCACGCCGTAGGCCTTCGCCAATGCCGCGAAGTCGGGCCCGGTGAGCGGCGTCCCGCTGTACCGCTTCCCTTCGAACAGCTCCTGCCATTGGCGCACCATGCCGAGGTAGCCGTTGTTCACGATGGCGATCTTCACGTTGCGCACCTTTTCCTGCACCATCGTCGCGATTTCCTGATTCGTCATCTGGAAGCCGCCATCGCCGACGATCGCCCAGACGGTCTCGTCCGGATGTGCGAGCGCGACACCGAGCGCGGCGGGCACCGCGAACCCCATCGTGCCCGCACCCCCGCTCGTGATGTGGGTGCGCGGGCGCCGCCAATCGAGCAGCTGCGCGGCCCACATCTGGTGCTGCCCCACGTCGGACACGACGCGGTATCCTTCGCCCCGGGCCGAGTGCTCGATGAACGCGCGGTTGAGCGCCGCGTACACATCATGCGGCATGAGCGATGTGGTCTCGGGCCGGTTCAACTCCTTGTGCCGCCCCTGAAAACGATCCTGCATGTCGCGGATATGCGTGAGCCACGTCGCGCGCGCGGCGCGGCGTGCCTCGACCGCAGGCCCGGGCCGGTGCGCGAGGTCGTCGAGAAGGGCTCGGAGCACGCGGCGTGCATCGCCGACGATCGGCACCGCGACCGCGACGTTCTTCCCGATCTCGGACGGGTCGATGTCGACGTGGATGACGCGGGCCCGGGGGGCGAAGGACGACGCCTTCCCGGTCACGCGGTCGTCGAATCGACCGCCGATGTTGAAGAGGACATCGCATTCCTGGATCGCACGGTTCACGTGCACCCAGCCGTGCATCCCGGGCATCCCCAGGCTCAGCGGGTGCTCCTCGGGGAATCCGCCGAGTCCGTGCAGCGTCGTGATCACCGGCACGCCGAGGAGCTCCGCCCATTCGCGCAGCTCGGCGCTGGCGCCGGATTGAATCACGCCGTTTCCCGCCAGGATCAGGGGGCGCTCTGCGGACAGCATCACCGCGACGGCCTCACGGACCTGCCGCTTGTGCCCCTCGAGCGTGGGCTTGTAACCGGGCAGCGACAGTGGCGCATCCCACGTGGGGATCGTGTGCGCTTGCTGCGCGTCCTTCGTGATGTCCACCAGGACCGGGCCCGGCCGTCCCGTCGACGCCAGATGAAATGCCTCGTGCATGACCGCGGGGATCTCCTCGACCCGCTTTACCAAATAGTTGTGCTTCGTGATTGGTACGGAGATTCCGGTGATGTCGGTTTCCTGGAACGCGTCCCGCCCGAGGACGAGGCTGGAGACCTGCCCGGTGATGGCAACGAGGGGGGTCGAGTCCATCCAGGCATCGGCGATCGGCGTCACGAGGTTCGTGGCGCCCGGCCCGCTCGTCGCGACGCAGACCCCCACACGCCCGGTCGAGCGCGCGTACCCTTCCGCCGCGTGCCCTGCTCCCTGCTCATGGCGACACAGAACGTGATGGAGGCGGTCCTTGTATTCCGGGAGTGCGTGGTAGAACGGCATGATGGCGCCTCCCGGGATCCCGAAGATGATGTTCACTCCCTCGCGGATCAGGGCTTCGCACATGATCTGCGCCCCGGTGCGGCGCGCGTCCGGCGCGGGTGCGCTCACGCCATCGCCTCGGTCAGCATGGCGCCGCGGCCGGCGCCGTTCGCGGCGCGCGGCGTCCCATCGCCCGGGACCTCGAGTACCGCCCCCCGGCTCGCGTTCGTCACCATCGCCGTATAGCGGGCGAGCCACCCACGGTGATACTTGCGCTCGGGCGGCCGCCAGCGCGCGAGGCGGTCCGCGAGCTCCGCTGCGGAAACCTCGATCTCGAGTGCCCGCGCGGCCAGGTCGATCGTGATGATGTCCCCGTCGCGCACGAGTCCGATCGGCCCTCCTTCGGCCGCTTCGGGCGAGATGTGTCCGATGCAGAGCCCTCGCGTGCCGCCCGAGAAGCGGCCATCGGTGAGGAGGGCGACTTCGTCGCCCAACGGCATCCCCTTGAGCATGCTCGTCAGGGACAGCATCTCGCGCATCCCCGGCCCGCCGCGCGGCCCCTCGTTGCGGACGACCACGACATCGCCGGACTGGATCGCATTGGCGCGCACCCCGTCGAGGGCGTCCTCCTCGCACTCGAACACGCGAGCGGGCCCGCGAAAGGTCATCTCGTGCTGGTCGACGGCGCCCACCTTGATCACGGCGCCGTCGGGCGCGACGCTGCCGAACAGGATGCACAGCGCCCCGCGCGCCGAATGGGGGTGCGCGGCGGGCCGGATGCATGCGGGATTGCGGTTCACGACGCTCGTGAGGTTCTCACCGAGCGTCTTCCCGGTGACCGTGGGGGCGTCGAGGTGCAGCGCACCCGGAACGGTCGACAGCTCCTTGAGGATCGCCGGCACGCCCCCCGCGGCATGGACGTCCTGCATGTGCCATTGCCGAGGCCCATCCCAGGCGGGGGAGACCTTGGCCAGGTGGGGGATGCGCTCCGCCACGGCGTTGAATCGGCTGATGGGATATTCGACCCCGGCTTCGATCGCGATCGCGAGGACATGCAAGACGGTGTTGGTCGAGCCGCCCATCGCCATGTCGAGGGCCATCGCGTTATCGATCGCGTGGGCGGTGACGAGATCGAGGAAGCGGACATCGGTCCGGCACAGCTCGATCAGCCGGCGCCCGGCCTCGGCCGCCAGCGCGTGGCGGTCGGGCGAGGTCGCCAGGATCGACCCGTTCCCCGGCAGCGCAACGCCCAGCGCCTCGCACAGACAGTTCATCGAATTCGCCGTGAACATCCCCGAGCAGCTGCCGCAGGTGGGACAGCCGAGCGTTTCGAGCTCCTCGAGCCGGGCATCGTCGATCGTGCCCGCCGCGCGCTGACCCACCCCTTCGAAGACCGAGATCAGGTCGATCGCCTTGCCCGAGCGGTCGGTCCCGGCCGCCATGGGACCGCCCGAAACGAAGATCGTCGGGATGTTGACCCGCGCGGCCCCCATGAGCATCCCCGGGACGATCTTGTCGCAGTTGGGAATGCAGATCATGGCATCGAAGCAGTGCGCCCGCGCCATCGTCTCGACCGAATCGGCGATCAGCTCGCGCGAGGGGAGGGAATACCGCATCCCTTCGTGTCCCATCACGATTCCGTCGTCGACGCCAATCGTATTGAACTCGAACGGGATACCGCCGGCCGCACGGACTGCCGCCTTGACGACGCGGCCGAACTCCTGCAGGTGGACGTGTCCCGGGATGATGTCGACGTACGAGTTGCAGACGGCGACAAAGGGCTTGTCGAAGTCGCTGGCGTCCCGGATCTGACCCGTCGCGCGCAGCAGGCTCCGGTGCGGTGCCCGCTCGAACCCGCGTTTGATTGTGTCGGAGCGCATGATCTCCTGGGTAAAGCGCCTACGAACGAAACAGCCCCTCCCGGTCGGGGAGGGGCTGCGGCTTCCGTCGAACTGCTCCGCTTACTCTGCCTGCCTCCCCAACGCCGAACGGTCCTGCGCAATAAGCAGGACGACAATAAGGAGGACGAGGAGAAGGCTCGCGGCGGACGGCAGCATGATCAGGGCAACTTACATGGGGAGCGGGTCCTGTCAAGCTGAGTCCCCACGTTCGCACCGACGCGCGCCGGTCCGCGCTACTGCATCGCTACGGCATCGCTACGGCATCGCTACTGCATATCGAACGCGACATCGGCATTCAGCGATGCCTGCGCCACGAGGTCTCGGAGTCCAAGACGGATCACGTACGGGCCCGGCGCCGCCTTGGCGGGAAGCGTGACGGTCCCGTCGACCGGGACGAAGAACGTCGCCGGCCGATAATTGACCGCGCCGATCATCTTGCCCCAATCGGTCTTTCCCAGGATCGTCGACCCCGACGGCCCGAGCAGGAGGACGTCGACGTGAAAATCCGGATTGGCGTCGCGGAATTGCACGCCGAACGCGCGACCGGTGAAGTACACTGTCTCGCCCGCATGAAATACGGGGTGTGCGAGTACCTGGCCGCCGTCGGTCGTCGAAAGGCCCAGGTCCCGCATTTCCAGCTTGCTGGCGGGAGCGTCCGGAGGCGCAGTCACGCTGAACGGTGGCGCAAACGTCGCGTCGCGACCGCCGATCGCATCGTGGACATGGAGGTGCGCCGCATACCCGCCCGCAGGCGCGTAATCAGGCAGCTGGATGTCGAAATGGCCGTAGATGGGAGCGCTCGTCGGGTCCGTCGCATCGACATCGCTCGGAATGGAATCCCCCATGGCGAGGCCAGTCGGATCGACGGCGAGGATGCGGATCGCGACCTTGACCTGTCCCTGCGGGCCGTGCGCGAAACCCGTTATCTCGTATTTCGCGAACACATGGCTGCCGGGTGTATACGGTCCGCTGTGCGGCGCGCCACCCGCCTCGCTCATCCAGGTGATGGTGCTCAGCGTGAGGCCATCTCCCCCCGCAGGGGGCGGGGCGTCCCCCTGTGCCGCCGTCGAGGTGATAGCCGGCGGGCTCGATCCGGCTTGCGGCGCGACACTGGTCTGCGCAGCGGCATGCCGAATCGATATGATCGCGATGATCGCCGCAACACTCGCTGCGGCCAGCGCGATGCCCCCCGCGTACCGGATGGTGCGGTCCCCGGGGGCCCGGATGACGACCGTGCCGGCAACGCGATCGCCGAGCCGCTGTCGGAGACGGGAGAAGGCGGCGATGATCCAGCCGACGAGGTAGACCGCGAGCCCATCGACGACGCGCAGGAGGTTGCGTATGAGCGATGCCCGCAGATCGGCTTTCGCCCCGTCGACGCGACGCACGCGTATGCCGACGATGGCCTTGCCGAGCGTCGCGCCAAGGGTGCCCTCCAGAATCCAGTAGTACACGAAGCACACCAGCCCTGTCAGGGAGATCGTCACGAGCGCGGGGAGCCCCGAAAGGTTGAACCCACTGCTGGTCGCCCCGCCCCAACGGATGGCGGCCCAGTTGCCAATGACCGCGAATGCGAGAATGCAGAAGACAGTATCGAGGATCAGCGCGAGCGCGCGATCGCCGAATCCTGCGATCTGTCCTTCCACCGTCGAGTCGGCGCCGGTCGGCGACGGCGCGGCGCTCGCGGTGAATGGCGTCCCGTGATTGGCTGAATCGGTCGCATCGGTCGCGGTCATGCACCCCCCCTATCGGGTTTCCGGCCGAACGCGGACTCGTCCGGCCCACCGGAGTTGCCGCAAGCCGCGCCGCGTTACGGCGAGCCGGTTCCTTCCCAATGCCGAAAGGGGGTAATACCTTGGCCTGCAGGGTTAACGGGACCACGGGCGCGATGTGCGAAGGCGCCGACGGATCGGCTCGCAGGCGGTGCCGGGGGGGTTATGCCAGTAGCAGACTCGAGCGTGGGTCCGGCGGACATGCCGGCCGTCCCGCAGCCGGGCCCGGCCGCACCGGCGGCGATGCCATCCGAAGGTGAGCTGGCCCACCGCTTTTGGGATCGTATTCGCGTCTTTGCCGCGCGGCGGCTCGGGAATGTGGAAGGGGCGGAGGATGTCGCGCAGGAGACGCTACGCCGTGTCGGCCACGCGCTCCGCACGGAGCGAATCGAGCACCCGCCCGCGCTTGCCGCGTTCGTCTTTCAGACCGCGCGTCACGTCTGCATGCAGTTGCACCGATCGAAGGCCCGGGAACACCGGGCGCTCGAGCGGGTGTCGGGAGATCAGGCGACGCACGGACATCCCAGCGATGCCCTGACGGCGTTGATCGTCGACGAGCGCCGAATGGCGGTTCGCACGGCGCTCGCGGCTCTCGACCGCGCCGATCGCGAGTTGCTGCGACTCGCCTATTACGACCAGTTGAGCGCCGATGAGATCGCCGCGCGGCTGAATAGCACGCCCGGGGCAGTGCGCGTGCGGAAGCACCGGGCGCTGCGTCGGCTGGCGGACCATCTCGTGCCGGCATCCGCGGGCAACGCCCTGCTGGCATCGGGAACCTAGGAGCCATGGCGGACGTGGAGCTGAACTGCGATCTCGTGGATGCCACGGATATCGAGCGGGCCTATCTCCGGGGAACCCTGACCGAAGCCGACGCCGAGGCCTTCGAGGCGCACTATTTCGCGTGCGATCGGTGCTGGGCCTCCCTTCAGCGCGCAATCGAGCAGCGGGCCGCGTTCAGCGGCATGGCCGAGGCTCCGGCCACCCGGCGCTGGATCTCACGCGGTCGCGCGACGCAGGCGAGGTGGCCGCTGGCGGTTGCCGCGTCGATCGTTCTCGTCGTTGCCGCGAGCTCGCGACTCACGAGCGACCTCCGCCGGAGTCCCGCCGCGGACGACACGGAACGCGGTCGCGCGACCGCGATGACGGTGCGTGCGTCCACCGACGCCAATGCCCTTGTGCTGACATGGCTCCCGGTGCATGGCGCCGAGCGGTATCGCGTCCGCCTCTTTGCGCCCGATGGCACGGTCCTCATCGAGCGCACCGTGACGGACACGATCGTCGGCATCCCGCGTGACTCGCTGTCCGCGGGGGCGCGGGCACGCGCCGCCTTCTGGAGCGTCGACGCTCTCGATGCGACACGCCAATCGCTCGCCCGATCGTCCCTCGTCGCGGTCACGCCGCTCGGGCCGACGCGATGATCGGGGGGCCGGGCGCGACCTTCCGCGCGCCTCGTCCAGTGCCGCGCCGTTGCCGTCTGGCGTACGGCCTCGTGCTCTCAGCGGGGGTGTCCGGATGCGCGCGCGACCGACCGCTCGCCCCGTCGCCGGCTTTCGCGGCCGCCGATAGCCTGCGGCGCGAGGGTCGGTCGGCCGAGGCCGCGCTCCGGTACGGTACTCTGCGCGATTCCTTTGCCGTGGTCCACGACTCGGCCAATCTGTGGCGCGCCCAGCTCTGGTGGGGGGACGCCCTCACGCATCTCGGTCGGCGCGACAGCGCCCGGAGCATGCTCGACGGCGCGCTTGCGCTCGCGGGAGCCGATCCGGATCGCCAGGGATGGACGCACCACGTGCGCAGCATCTTTTTCGACCGGCAGGGAAAATTCGACACGGCGTTCGCCGAGGCGACCCGCGCGCAGGCGGCGGCGCGGATCGCTCGCGACGGGCTGCTTGAGGGCGCCACGTACCATGCGATGGGGCGGATCCATTCTCTAACCGGGCATTATCGCGAGGCGCTCGACGACAACACACGAGCGCTCGCCCTCGAGCGGGCCAGCGTCGGCGACACGTCGCGCGCCGTCGCCGTCGAGCTGAACGAGCTGGGCATCGACTATCGCCATCTCGGGCGCTTCACCGATGCGGAAGGCACGTTCGAGCGTGCATTGGAGTTCGAACGCGCCCGCCGCAATCCCGAGGGGATCGCGCGCGTCTCCGCGAATCTCGCGAACGTCTACGTCGCGATCGGCGATGACGCCCGTGCGCTCCCACTCATGACGGACGCGCTTCGGGGGGCGGAGCAGACGACGAACGTCCGGGGCGAGGTGTACGTGCACGGCGATCTCGCGGAGTTGTACGTGCGCTCGGGCGATCTCGCCGCCGCGCGCCAGCATCTCGCGACGGGTCTCGCGCTGAACCGGAACGGATTTTTCGCGTACGGCCGGGTCCAGTCCCTCGACGCACTCGGGCATGTCGAGCTCGCCGATCGCCGCGCCGGGGTGGCCCGCGCGGTGCTCGATTCGGCGCGCCGTTTGGCCGACTCCGCGGGCTTCGGGCGTGAGCGTGTCACATCGCGCGCCGGTCTCGCGCGCGCGGCGGCCATGCTGGGTGAGCCGGATGCGGCCGTCGCGTGGGGCAGCGGAGCCGTGCGCGTTGCGGATTCGTTGGGCGACCCGGACGCCGAGGTGGAGGCGCGGGAAGCGTATGCGGCGGCGCTCGACGCCGCCGGCCGCGCCGACGCGCTGACTCAATACCGGAGCACGATCGCCCTGCTCGAATCGTGGCGCGGGCGGCTCGCGCTCGGCGATCTTCGGATGGGCGTCGCCGAGCCGCGCCTAGCGTCGTACGAAGGCGCGATCCGCATCCTGCTGCGCCAGCGACGGGTGGCCGAGGCGTTCGAAGTGGCGGAGCACGCGCACGCGCGGCTGTTGCTCGAGTTGATGGCGGAGCACGCGGCGGGTGCGGCGCATTCGCCCGGGGAGGAACTGCGGGAGCGCCTGCGCGAGCGGTTCGCCGAAGCGGGCGATCGGCCCGTCGCGGAGCGGCCCGCCGTGGAGCGCGAGATCGCGGTGCTCACCGATTCCCTGGAGCGGCTGGACAGTGCGGCCCGGAATGGCGATCCCGCGCACCTCGTGCGCTCTCCCGCGCCGGCCTCGCTCGCCACGGTCCAGCACGAGCTGCTGGGTCCGGGTCGCGCGCTCGTGACATTTTTTTGGGGCGACGATGCGGTGTATGGCTGGTGGGTCAGCGGCTCCGCCGTCCGCGCCGCGCGGATCGGAGGCGCAGACTCGCTGGCCGCGTTGGTGAGCTTTCTGCGCGATGCGGTGGATGATCCGACGAGCGCCGCTCCCTGGGCGGCGGCCGCCGAGCGCGCGTACGCGACGTTTATCGCGCCTCTCGTGCCGGATTCGGCCGGTGAGGTTCTCGTGGTGCCCGATGGGCCGCTCGCCTACGTCCCGCTCGAAGTGTTCGTGCCGCGTGCGGGCGCGTTGCCCTGGGGCGCCGTGCGTCAGTTCGCCTACGGTCCCTCCTCCGCCGTCCTGACGGCGCTCGCGCGCGCAACCGGGCGCGCAACCGGGCGCGCAACCGGGCGCGCGAACTGGTCGCGGGCGATGCTGGCGCTGGGTGATCCCACGCCCGTCGCGGCGCCGGCTTTGGCCGATCCTTCCGCGCGCGGCCGGGCGGTGTGGGACCCGCTGCCGTACGCGGCGGGGGAGGCTCGAGATGTGGCGGCACTCTTCCAGGCTCAGGGTGCCGATGTGCTCGTCGGAGCGGACGCGACGCTCGACCGGTGGCGGCGCCTCCAGCCAGAGCGCTACCGCTACCTCCACTTCGCGGCGCACGCCACGGTCAGCGAGCGCAATCCGGAAGCCGACGCGCTCGTGCTGGGCGGCCACGTATTGGACCTACCGGCGATTCGCCGGCTCGATCTGACATCGGATCTCGTGACGCTTTCCGCCTGTGAGACCGGTCTCGGACGCCGAGTTCGCGGAGAGGGAGTTTTCGGTCTTCCGCATGCGTTTCTCGCCGCGGGCGCCGGGGGGGTCGTCGTCACGCTGTGGCGTGTGACCGATCGCTCCGCCGGTGATTTCATGCGCGCCTTCTATCGCGAGGTGCGATCCGGCAGCACACCGGCGGCCGCCCTCCTCACCGTCCGGCGCGCCCGTTTGGCGATGGCGGGCCCGATGGCACATCCCTCGCGCTGGGCGCCCTTTGTACTGGTCGGCGGAGTCCGCTGATCCCACGCGGGCCCCCGGCCGTCGCGCCGGACCGTAACGCTTCCCCGGCATCGGCGACATACGTATCCGCGCGCGGGTCCCGCGCAACGGGTCAACCGGTCGGGAGGAGCGTATGTCAGGCTCGAGGATGCGTGGTGTGGGAATCTCCGTCATCGCCACGCTGGCGCTGGGCGCAATCGCCGCGTGCGGCAAGAGCGGAGATTCCGCGCGAGCGATTCCACCGCAGGCAGCCGCGCCTTCGGCAGCCGCACCTTCGGCAGCCGCACCTTCGGCAGCGGCACCGTCATCCCAACCGGCTCCCACCCCGCAGGCAGCCGCGCCTCCGCCGCCAGCACTGACACCACCGGCACCGACACCACCGGCGGCCGCGTCGTCGGCCGGGCCGCTCGCGACGGGTGACGGCGACTATCCGGGAATATCTGTCGCCATTCAATCACTCACGCGCGGACCGAATGCCGTCACCCTGCGCTTCGTGCTCATCAATAATTCCAAGAGCGCGTTCAACCTCGGCGCCAACTTTGGTGAGAGCAGCGTGGGAGGGGAGTATCGATCCATCGGGGGGACGAATCTTCACGATGCCGCCAACAAGCGGAAATATTTCACCCAACGGGATGCTGATGGCACCTGTCTCTGCAGCCGGGCTGTCCCGGACATCGATCCGCAATCCCAGGCGACTCTGTGGGCGAAGTTTCCGGCGCCGCCGCCGGACGTGCGCGCGATGACCGTCGTCATCCCCCATTTCGTGCCCATGGAGAACATCCCGATCGGCCAGTGACGCGGCGCCGCGGTTGGAGATCCGATCCCATGCTGCCCCGCGACATCGTCGGCACGCAATTCCCGCTGGTCGTCATGCTGGCGGTCCTGGTGTCGGTCGGGCTGCTGGCGACGCCGGGCGGCGCGGTCGCCCAGCAGGCCGCGTCGCGCACGCTGGAGATCCGGGACAAGATCGTGGCCGTCAGCGATCGTGTGCAGGATATGGGGGGCAAGGTCAAGGACATCGAGATCAAGGAGCTGCCGACCGAGGTCCGAATCGATCTGTCGGCCGATGTGCTCTTCGATTTCGACAAGGCCGACATCCTGCCGCGGGCGGACTCCACGCTCGCCCGCGCGGCACAGGTCGTTCGCGACAAGGGGAAATCGACCGCCCGCATCGATGGCTACACCGATGCGAAAGGGTCCGCCCCGTACAATCAACGACTGTCGGTTCGCCGCGCGGATGCGGTGAAGACGTGGTTTGTCACGAGAGGCGGCATCCATAACGTCACGTTCGAGACGCGCGGATTCGGGGCGGCCAACCCCGTGGCGCCCAATACGAAGACCGACGGCTCGGACGATCCCGTCGGTCGGCAAAAAAATCGGCGCGTGGAGATCGTCATCCAGAAGTGAAGGGTCGACAGGATGGCAGCCGGTACGCGTCCCCGGCTCCCCCCGTCCGCGACAACCGGCTTATCCGCCGAGCGCCGCCACCACGGCCTCCCCCACCTCATGCGTCGTTGCCGCGCGGGCTCCCGGCTCCACGAGGTCCGCCGTGAGGATGCCGTCGTCGATCGTCTCGCTGACGGCCTCTTCGACGGCGAGCGCTTCCGCCTCGAGCTGCAGCGAGTGGCGCAGCAGCATCGCGGCGCTCAGGATCGTCCCGAAGGGGTTCGCCACGCCGCGCCCGGCGAGGTCCGGTGCCGACCCATGGATCGGCTCGTACAGTCCCATCCGCGTGGGTCCCGATCCGGCATCACCGAGGGATGCCGACGGCAACATCCCCAGCGATCCCGCGAGCATCGATGCCTCGTCGGTCAGGATGTCGCCGAACATGTTCTCGGTCACGATGACGTCGAAGTCGGCCGGGCTTCGCATGAGGTGCATCGCACACGCGTCGACCAGAATGTGATTGAGCGTGATGTCGGGAAACTCGTCGTGGACGACGCGTGTCGCGACGCTCCGCCAGAGCCGGGACGTCGTGAGGACGTTGGCCTTGTCGACCGACGTCAGCCGGCGCTGCCGCCGGCGGGCGAGCAGGGCCGCGACCCGCACCACACGCTCCACCTCGGCCGTCGTGTACACACAGGTGTCGAAGGCGCGCTCGCCGCCCCCAGGCAGGGGACCGCGTCCCTGCTCGCCGAAATAGATCCCCCCGGTCAACTCCCGGACGATCACGAGGTCGACTCCCCGCAAGCGCTCCGCCTTGAGCGGGGACGAATCCACGAGGGACGGCTGCACCGTCACCGGCCGGATGTTTGCGAACAGGCCCAGCTCCTTCCGGATCGCCAGGAGTCCCATCTCCGGGCGCACGGTCGCGTTGGGGTTGTCCCAGCGCGGGCCGCCGACCGCGCCCAGCAGGATGGCGTCCGCCCGCCGGCATCGTGCGAGCGTGTCGCCCGGGAGCGCTTCCCCCGTGGCGTCGATCGCGCTGCCGCCGATCAGCGCCTCCTCAAAGGAGAAGGTGTGCCCCCACGTGGTGCCGATGGCGCGCAGGACGCGCGTCGCCTCCGCGACGATCTCGGGGCCGATCCCGTCGCCGGCGAGGAGTACGATCGTCGCGTGCATCAGCTGGCTCCCACGCCGCTGGTCCGGATCCGTCCTGGATGCCCCGCTTCGTAGGCCCGAATGTCGGCGTCGGCGGTGAGGAGGTATCCCAGCTCGTCGATACCGGACAGCAGGCAGTGTTGCGCGAACGTGTCTACGGGAAAGGACGCGCTCGTCCCGTCGGGAAGGGTCATGGTCTGATCGGCGAGGTCGATGGTTACGGACGCGCCCGGTGTCGCCGTGAGCGACGCGACCAGCCGCTCGTGCGCGGCGGCGTCGATCGCGACGGGCAGGAGACCGTTCTTGAGCGCATTGTTGCGAAAGATGTCGGCGAAGTCCCGCGCGACGACCGCCCGGAATCCGAACCCCACGAGCGCCCACGGCGCGTGCTCGCGCGAGGAGCCGCAGCCGAAGTTGTATCCGGCCACGAGGACCTGCGCGGTGCGCGCCTCCGGGCGGTTGAGAACGAAGTCCGGCTTCGGTTGCCCGTTCGCGTCATAGCGCCAATCGGAAAACAGCTTGTCGCCGAGTCCGGTCTTGTCCGTGGTGGTGAGATACCGGGCCGGGATGATCTGGTCGGTATCGATGTCGTTCGCGAGCAGCAGGACGGCGGGCGCCGTGAATCGCACGATGCGTGCGCGGACCTCCGACCCATCTGCATTGCGCGCGGTCTCCGACCCCCCCCTCTCTGCTGTCAGCGTCATATGGGCATCCTCATATCGGGCATCCTCATATCGGGCATCCTCATATCGGGCATCCTCATATCGGGCATCCTCATATCGGGCATCCTCATATCGGGCATCCTCAATGCACCATTGTCCGTGCGTCGGTGATGACGCCCGTGATCGCGGTGGCCGCGGCGGTCAGCGGGCTCGCGAGGAAGGTTCGCCCCCCCTTCCCCTGGCGCCCTTCGAAGTTCCGATTGCTGGTGCTGACCGCATACTGTCCGGGGGCCAGCCGATCGTCGTTCATCGCGATACACATCGAGCAGCCCGCCTCGCGCCATTCCGCGCCCGCGGCCCGGAAGACGGCGTCGAGTCCCTCGGCTTCCGCCTGGCGCTTGACCTGCTGCGAGCCCGGGACGACGAGCATGCGCACGCCCTGGGCGACCGCGCGTCCGCGCATGAGCGCCGCCGCCTGCCGGAGATCCGAGATGCGGGAGTTCGTGCAGCTGCCGAGAAAGACGACATCCACCCGTTTCCCGAGGAGCGGCTCGCCGGGGCGGAGATCCATATAATGGAGCGCCTTGTCGAGCGCCTGACGCCGTCCGGCATCGGGCGCCGCGCTGGGGTCGGGGACGCGCGCGTCGATCGGCATCCCCATCCCGGGGTTGGTCCCATACGTAATCATCGGCGCCAGCTGCGACGCGTCGAGGGTGACGGTTCGGTCGAAGCTCGCCCCGTCGTCGCTCGGCAACTGCCGCCATTCGGCGACGGCGGCGTCCCAGGCGGCCCCCTCGGGTGCGGCCGGGCGGCCGGCGATGTATTCGAACGTGGTGTCGTCCGGCGCGATCAGCCCCGCGCGGGCTCCCCCCTCGATCGACATGTTGCACACCGTCATCCGCTCTTCCATCGAGAGCGCCCGGATCGCCTCGCCCATGTATTCGAAGACGTGGCCCGTCCCGCCATCCACCCCTTCCTGCGCGATGACGGCGAGGATGATGTCCTTGGCCGATACGCCCGGGTGGAGCCGGCCATCCACGCGCACGGCCATCGTGCGTGGCTTGCGCTGCAGGAGGCACTGGGTCGCGAGGACGTGCTCGACCTCCGACGTGCCGATCCCGAAGGCCAGCGCGCCGAACGCGCCGTGCGTGCTCGTGTGGCTATCGCCGCACACGATGGTCATGCCGGGCTGGGTGAGCCCCATCTCCGGTCCGATCACGTGCACGATCCCCTGGCGATCGTTGCCCAGAGCCAACAGCGGAATGCCGAACTCCGCGCAGTTGCGCGCGAGCTGCGCCAGCTGGGCTCCCTGGTCCCCGCCCACCACCGGGATCGACCCGCGCGCGCGCGGGATCGTCGGCGTCGAGTGATCCATCGTCGCGATCGTGCGGTCCGCGCGCCGGACGGTCCGTCCGCGGGCGCGCAGCCCCGCGAACGCCTGCGGTGACGTCACCTCGTGCACGAGATGGAGATCGACGTACAGGACGGCCGGCGTCGCGGGCGTCTCGGGGCGGACGACGTGCGCGCCCCACGTCTTGTCGAACAGCGTCCGTGGCGTGGGCGAGAGAGTAGATCGTGGAGAAGTCATGCTCGGGAGTCCTTCAAACGGGCCAGCGGTAGCTCCAGGCTGTCGATGAGCGCCAGCCAGCTGGCTTCAATGATATCCTCGGAACAGCCAACCGTGCGCCACCGGTCCTCGCCGTGACCCGATCCCCGGGTGGACTCGATCAGGACGCGCGGCCGAGCCGCCGTTCCGAGGTGTTCGTCCACGATCCGGACGCGATAGTCCACGAGCTGGACGTCGGCCAGGTCCGGATAGCGGGGGAGCAGTGCCGTGCGCAGCGCGCGATCCAGCGCGTTGACGGGTCCCGCCCCCTCTGCGGCCGTGTGGGTGACTGCGCCATCGATGCGCAGCTTGACGATCGCCTGGGCGCGCAATGCGCCGCCGCCCCGCTGCTCCGTCACGATCGTGAAGTCGATCGGGACGAAGGGCGGCTCGTAGCCGGGGCGCGTGCGCCGCAGCAGCATCTCGAACGATCCGGCCGCGCCCTCGAACTGATAGCCACGCGCCTCGAGCTCCTTGACGCGCTGCAGGACTTCCGCGTCGGCTCCGTCGAGCGGAAGCCCGAGCGCGGTCGCGCTGAGTCGCACGCTCGCGCGTCCCGCCAGCTCGCTCACGACCATGTGCGGGCTGTTGCCCACGACCGCCGGATCGATGTGCTGATAGCTCGCCGGGATCTTGGCGACCGCGGCCGCGTGGAGACCACCCTTGTGGGCGAACGCGCTCCGTCCCACGTACGGCGCATGGTCGTCGGGCGGCAGGCCGGCGACGTCCGCCACGAAGGCCGACAAGGCGGCAAATCGCGCCAGCGCGCCGGGGGGGACGCACGACCGGCCGAGCTTGAGCTGGAGCGTGGCGGCGATGACCAGGAGATCCGCATTGCCGCAGCGCTCGCCGTAGCCGTTGACGGTCCCCTGCACCTGCGTACAGCCGGCGGCCACGGCGGCGAGAGCGTTCGCGACGCCGAGCCCGCAGTCGTTGTGTGCGTGGATCCCGAGGGGGACGTCGGGGAGGACAGCGCGAACGGCGCGCACGCTTGCGGCCACCGCGTCCGGCAGCGTGCCCCCATTCGTGTCGCACAGGACGAGGCGGTTGGCGCCCGCGTCCGCGGCAGCGCGGAGCGTGGCGAGTGCGTACTCGGGATCAGCGTGGAACCCATCGAACCAGTGCTCGGCGTCGTAGATGACCTCGCGGTCCTGCGCGGTGCACCAGGCGACGCTGTCGCGGATCATGGCCAGGTTCTCCTCGCGCGTCGTCTCGAGGATCTGTTCCACGTGGACGACCGAGCTCTTCCCCACGAGTGTGACGACGGGGGTGCGAGCGTCGATGAGCGCGCGCAGGTTCGCATCGGCCTCCGCGGCGACGCCCGCGCGGCGCGTGCTCCCGAACGCGGCGAGACGGGCCTGCGCCAAGGGATTGGCGGCCAGCTGCCGGAAGACTTCGGCGTCCTTCGGGTTGGAGCCCGGCCACCCGGCCTCGATGTAGCCGATCCCGGCGCGGTCGAGCTCGCGCGCGATCTTGACCTTGTCCGCGACGGACAGGGAGATCCCTTCGCGTTGCGTGCCATCGCGCAACGTGGTGTCGTACAGCTGGACGGTGGGTCTAAATACCGGTGAGAGCATATCGGGCTCCTGAAATCACAACGCGGCCCCCGAGATCGGGAAGCCGCGTGCCGGTGCCGAATGGAGCGTCGGATTCGAGCCGACGATTCTATCCGTGCGCGGGCGCACCGCCTCCCAGGGGGAGGCGAATAATCGACCGAAGGATCGGCGCGGGAGTCGGTTCAGCGATCGCGGGATTCATATTCTTACGTGAAGTGGCCAACTTAACGGCTCGGGTGTAGCCGTCAAGCCCAATCGTCCTCTCATCCTTCCACTTACCGCCATGACATCGTTTGCCTCACAGGCCCCGTCCGGTCGCTTCGCCGGGATCGCCCAGACGCTGCTGCGCGTTTTCGCCGCCGGCATATTCATGCAACACGGCGCGCAGAAGCTGCTCGGCGCTTTCGCGGATCCGGCGATGCATGGGGGGGGGCATGGGTTGCCGACGCGTGTGCTCATCGCCGGAATCATCGAGCTCGTCGGGGGCGGCTGCATCCTGACCGGATTGTTCATCCGCGTCGTCGCGTTCATCGCGTCGGGGGAGATGGCGGTCGCGTATTTCACGGTGCATTTCCCGCGCGGATTCTGGCCCATCGAGAACAAGGGGGAGCTCGCCGTCGCTCTGTGCTTCATCTTTTTGTTCTTTGCCGCCGCCGGCGCGGGCCCATATTCTCTCGAC
The DNA here is from genome assembly GCA_003141205.1 of Gemmatimonadota bacterium. Classification (GTDB taxonomy): domain Bacteria; phylum Gemmatimonadota; class Gemmatimonadetes; order Gemmatimonadales; family Gemmatimonadaceae; genus FEN-1251. The sequence continues at coordinate 32,127 of PLLD01000193.1, read as the reverse complement.
GCCGTGATCGCATCGCGGCGGCATGGACGCGTGGATCCCACGTGACCCCGCTCCAGTCGACCGGCCCCCTCGCCGTTGGGACGCAGGCCCCGGACTTTACGCTGCATTGCACGCCGGATCAGACCGTCACGCTGAGCGAGCTGCGCGGGCATCCCGTGGTGCTCGCCTTCTATCCGGCGGATTGGAGTCCGGTATGCGGCGATCAGATGGGTCTCTACAATGAAGTGCTCCCCGAGTTTCACAAGCATGGGGCCGAGCTGCTCGGGATCTCGGTGGACGGCTCATGGTGCCACGCCGCGTTCGCGGAGGCGCGCCACCTGCACTTTCCCCTGTTGGCCGACTTCGAGCCAAAGGGCGCGATCGCCAAACAGTACGGGGTCTTTCGGGCGAACGACGGATTCACGGAGCGCGCCCTGTTTGTGCTGGACAAGGAGGGCGTGATCACCTGGAGCTACGTCTCACCCGTGGGCGTGAATCCCGGGGCCGACGGGATCCTGACGGCACTGGATGATCTGACCGCCCGGCCCGCGGCCGGCGCCGCGCGATGAGCGCTCTCGCTGTCCCCGTCGGCCCGGACGACCACGCCCGCGGGCCCGCGTCCGCGCCGGTGACGCTCGTCGAATACGGGGACTACGAATGTCCCTACTGCGGGGACGCGTACCCTGTGGTCCGTGCGGTCGAGCGTGACTTCGGGCGCGCGCTGCGCTTCGTCTTCCGCAACTTTCCCCTGACGCAGGCGCACCCGCATGCCGAGCACGCCGCCGAGGCGGCGGAGGCGGCCGGCGCCCAGGGGAAGTTCTGGGAGATGCACGATCTGCTGTATACCCATCAGGACACGCTGACGGATGCCGATCTCCTGGTGCATGCCGAGTCGGCGGGGGCGGATCCCGCGGCGGTGCGCGACGGCCTCGTGGCGCACACCTTCGCGGCGCGCGTGCGCGAGGATTTTCGCGGCGGGGTTCGTAGCGGCGTGAACGGGACGCCCAGCTTCTTCATTAACGGCGCGCGGTACGATGGGGCGCGCGACGTCGCTTCCCTGACCGAGGCGATCGCGACGATCCTGTAGCCGCGATGCCCTGCGTCCTGGTATCGGGATCCTCGGGGCTGATCGGCTCCGCCCTGGTCCGCGCGCTCGCGGCGGACGGAGTGCGGGTGGTGCGGCTCACGCATGGCGCCGCGACCGGTCCCGACGTCATTCGGTGGGCGCCCGAACGGGACGTTCTGGACCGGGCGGCGCTCGAGCGGCTCCCGCCCCTCGATGCCGTCGTGCACCTGGCCGGCGCGCGGATCGACCGCCGGTGGACCTCGCGCCATCGGCGCGCGATCGTGACCAGTCGCGTCGCGTCGACCGCTCTCCTCGCGCGCGCGGTCGCCGGGCTGCCGCAGCCGCCCGGCAGCTTCCTCGCCGCATCCGCAATCGGCTATTACGGCGATGGTGGCGACGCCGTGCTCGATGAGTCGAGCCCGCCCGGGACCGGCTTCGTGGCGGAGGTGTGCCGCGCCTGGGAGGCGGCCGCCGCGCCCGCGGAAGCGGCCGGGATGCGTGTACTACATGCACGGTGTGGCATGGTTCTCAGCGCGGCGGGCGGGGCGCTTGCGCGGCTCGTGCCGGTCTTTCGATTCGGGCTGGGGGGACCGATCGGGACCGGTGGGCAGTGGATGAGCTGGATCGCTCTCGAGGATGCGATCCGTGCGATGCGTTTCGCGCTCGACACGCCAACGCTGGTCGGCGCGATCAACCTCACCGCGCCCGCCCCCGTCCCGAACGCGATCTTCGCCGCGACGCTGGGTCAGGTACTCGGGCGTCCGGCGCTGCTGCCCGTACCCGCGTGGACGGTGCGTCTCCTCTTCGGCCAGATGGGACGGGAGCTCCTGCTCTCCGGCCAGCGCGTCCTCCCCCGCGCGCTCGAGCGCGCGGGGTACACGTTTCGCTACCCGGGACTCGCGGAGGCGCTGCGGGCGGCGCTCGACCGTTGGTAGGTTAGCTTTTCGGCATGCCGGTCATCCCGTTCGAGGCGCTGCCCGACCGCGCGCGCGTGTGGGTGTTCGCCAGCGAGGAGCCGCTCACCGAATCTGCGCGCGATCAGCTGCTCGGTGCCGTGGACGCGTATCTCGCGAAATGGCAGGCGCACGGGCAACCCCTCACGTCCGCGCGCACGTGGCGCGACGACCGGTTTCTGGCCGTGGGCGTCGATCAGACGGATGCGTATGCGTCCGGGTGCTCCATCGACGGATTGTTTCGGACCCTTCAGCTGCTCCGCCCGGTCCTCGGCACGACCCTCCTTCCCGGAGGGTGCGTGCACTATCGCGACCCCGGCGGGGACATTCGGGCAGTGACGCGTGACGCATTCGCGGATCTGGGCGCAAGCGGCGCCGTCACGGCGGAGACGACGGTCTTCGATCCCACCGTGGCCACGGCGGCGGAATGGCGGGAGCGTTTCGAGACGACCGCGGGACGCTCCTGGCACCACGCGCTGTTGGCGTGAACCGAGGGGCGTTCAGCTCAGGGGCGCGCCCGCCGCGGCGAGCGCCGCGTACCGCTTGAGCCGCACGAGCATCGCGTTGAGCCCGACTTCGCGGGCGCCGAGTCCCACGCTCTCCATCACTTGCCGCGCGAAATCCGAGGGGATCGCCAGCGTCGTGGCAGGCGGGTGATCGTTGATCGCCGACAACAGGATGGCCAGGAACGCCGCGATCGTGGGCGAGCGGCGCGCATCGAGGTCGGCGTAGAAGTGCAGCAGGCCGTCGTGTACCTCGGGAACCAGCTCCACCCGCGTCTGGCATTCGGGGACGGCGTATTCCGTCCGGTCGATCCCCTGCAAGCGCTCCGGCATCGGCTCGAGCCGCTTCGAATACTGCACCAGCGCCTGCATTTTCTCCTCGCGTGACAGCGCGCGGAAATATTTGAGCACGCGGTCGATCGTCGGCGGCAGCGGAGCGGCGGACGCGGTTGCCGGTCCTTCTTCGTCGGCCATGCCGGAATATCGCGGCCGCCCGCGGCAGATCACAATCGTCACCGTCGGCTCGCGCGGGGACGTGCAGCCGTACGTCGCGCTTGCCCTCGGACTGCAGCGTGTGGGCTACCACGTCACGATCGCGACGCATGAGCTGTTTCGCGCACTCGTCGCGGACCACGGACTCGCGTTTGCGCCGATCGCGGGGGATCCGCGGGCGCTCCTCACGGACCCGCGGGGGGACCGCTGGCTCGACACGGGACGCGCACGCCACCTTCTGCCCGCGGCGCGCGCCTTCCTGCGGGCCGTGCCGGATTTCGTCGAGCGCCTTCTCGCGGACGTCTGGCGGGTCGCGCAAGAGAGCGATCTCCTCATCTATTCCGCGGTGGCGGCCCCCGCGCGGAGCGTGGCCGAGCGCCTCGGGATTCCGGCCGTCGCCGCGCTGTTGCAGCCGCTGCACCCAACGCGGGCCTTTCCCGCGATCGGTCTGCCGACTCTGCCGCGTCTCGGCGCCCGATTCAATGCGCTGACGCATCGCGTGGCGGGGCGCGTGGCGTGGTGGTCCGTGCGGCGTCCCGTCAACGCGTGGCGCCGGACCACCCTCGGCCTCCCTCCGTATCCCGCGAGCAGCGCCGTATCGCTCATGGGTCCGCCCACGACGCCGACCCTGTACGGCTTCAGTCCCCACGTCGTTCCGCGGCCCGGCGATTGGCCCCCTGCGACGCACGTTACGGGGTACTGGATCGTTCCACTCGATCCGTCCTGGCGGCCGCCCGTCGCCCTCGTGGATTTCCTTGCCGCCGGTCCCCCCCCGATCTCCATCGGTTTCGGCAGCATGACGCCCGCACACTGCGAGCGGCTTACCGCGATCGCCCTCGAGGCACTTGGCCGAGCCGGCCAGCGCGGAGTGCTCCTGCGGGGCTGGGGCGGACTCGGGGCCGACCGTGCTCTCCCCGACACCGTGTTCGGCATCGACGACGTGCCGCACGAATGGCTCTTTCCGCGGATGGCCGCCGTCGTGCATCACGGAGGGTGCGGGACCACGGCGGCGGCGCTGCGTGCGGGCGTCCCGTCGATCGTGATTCCGCTCGGATTCGATCAGCCGTTTTGGGCGCGGCGCGTCGCCGCGCTTGGTGTGGGACCGCCGCCGATCCACCGGCGCAATCTGTCGGCCGAGAATCTGGCCGCCGCGATCGCGCGAGCCGTTCGGGATCCGGTCATGCGCTCCACCGCGGCCGCCCTCGGCGCCGTCCTTCGGGCGGAGCGCGGAGTCGACATCGCGGTGGACGTGATTACACGAGTCGCAGCCCCTGTTGGCGGCACCGCTCCAGCACACCCAGCGTGATCCCCTGCTGTGCATCGAGGAAGGCGACGTAGTCCTGGGTGAGCACCACGTAGACGGCCTCGAAGCCCACGTCCCCCTTCGTGATCGCGGTCAGGTGCGCGCGCTCGAATCGCACCTGGGGCTGAGCGGTGATGACCTCGCGAACCAGGACGGGGAAGGGGGCGAGCTGGTCCGCGGGCGTACTGCCGTCGAGCGCGAGCGTCAGCACGACCGTGCGCGCCTGCAGACGCTGCATGTTGCGGATCCGGCTCTTGAGCAGGTCGGCGTTCGAGAAGATGATCTCTTCTCCCGTCGGCCCGCGCACGCGCGTCGTCTTGAGACCGATCCGCTCGACCGTTCCGCTGAAGGCGTCGACGGTGATCCCATCCCCCACCACGAACGGCTTGTCGAGCACGATGGCGAGCGCCGCGAACAGATCGCCGAGGATGTTCTGGACGGCGAGCGCCACCGCGATCCCGCTGATCCCGAGGCCCGCGATCAGCGTCGTGATGTGAATGCCGAGATTGTCGAGCGCGATCAGCCCCAGGATCATCCAGAGGACGATCCGCGCCATGAACGTGAGCGCGAGGACCGTCGCGGCGGAGGGACCGGTGGGCGGCCCGTCGTCGCTCGGCGTGGTCCGCAACGCGGCGTAGTGATTGACCGTGTGCGTGATGAGCCCGTTCGCCCAACTCGCCACCTGCAGCAGCAGGCCAACGATGAAGACCACATCGAGGGTGCGATCCCAGCGGGGCGGCAGCGTGAGCACGAGCCGCCCGAGGGCCAGCGCGAGGATGCTGATGAACCAGACGCGTATCCGGCGGACGATGTCGGCCGCCAGCTCGTCCGCGTCCCGCGCCGCGCCCACGGTACGCAGCGCCGTGGCGAGCAGCCGCCGGCCGGCGAACCGCCGGAGCGTGAGAATGGCCGCCACGGTACCGACGGCGATCGCCAGCGCGGTGAGCCATTCGGCGATCGTGTTCTGGTACAGCTGCCAGGCGAGCGGGTCTTTCACGGTGACAAGGGCAGCGAGGACGGACACACGGCCAATCTAGCGCGGGGGGTGCCGCGCGCCGTACAGCGACGGCGTTCCGCTACGCGGCGGCGGGGGAGCGGCGCGCCGCGACCCGGGCGGCGGCCGCGCGCCCTGCATCGCACCCGTCGCAGGCCATGCAGCCCCAGTCGGGCGGGACGTCTTCGCCGAAATACTCGAGGATGACCCGGGTGCGGCAGCCCGTCGTCTGACAGAAGTGGATGATCGACCGCAACTTGGCCTGGTCCCGCGCGCGCCGGTCGTCGTAGTCGATGAGATCCGCGCTGAGATCCACCCGCGTGAGGTGGGACGCCAGACGCTGCCAGCGGGCGTTGCGGTGCTCGCGGACCACCCCGTGCCGCTTCAGCAGCTGGAAGACGACGCGCGCCTTGCGTTGCGCGACGCCCGCCTGCTCGGCGATCGTCTCGAGCGGCACCACGGCGTCTTCCGGATATCGCTCGAGCACGAGCGCGACGCGGGCCGCCTCGGCGACTTCGGGATATCGGTGGCCGAGGAAATAGGACTGGATGCGCCGGTCCTCGACGCGATAGAGCATCGTGCAGACGGCCGGCAATCCATCGCGCCCGGCGCGTCCCGCTTCCTGATAGTACGACTCGATCGATCCGGGGAAATGGTAATGCACCACGAAACGCAGATCGCGCTTGTCGATCCCCAAGCCGAACGCGTTCGTCGCAATCATGGCGCACCGCTGGTGCGCCATGAAGGCGTCCTGCGACGCGCGACGTTCCGCCGTCGGCATCTTGCCGTGATACATGGCCACCGGAAAATCCTCGGCGAGCTGCGCGTAGAGGCGCTCGGCCTCCTTCACCGTCGCGACGTAGACGATTCCCGCGCCGCGGGTCGCGTGCGCCCCTGCCAGGATCTCGCGGACCGCCGCATCCTTCTCCACCACGTTGACCGTGCGGCGCACCTCGAAGCGAAGATTGGGGCGCGCGAACCCCATGACCGCGACGAACGGGTCGCGCATGCCGAGCTGGCGCGCGATGTCGGCGCGCACGTCGACGGTCGCCGTCGCAGTCAACGCCAGGATCGGCGGTCGCCCCAGGCGCTCGGCGATCGAGTGCAGCGTCAGATAATCCGGACGGAAATCGTGGCCCCACTGGCTCACGCAATGCGCCTCGTCGACGACGAACAGACTGATCGGACGCCCGAGCAGGCCGGCGAAGAACGCGCGGTCCTTGAAGCGCTCGGGCGTCACGTAGAGGATGTCCCCCTCGCCCGACGCGATCCGGCGCGCGGCCTCGCGCGACTGCGCGTCCGTGAGGTGCGAATGGACGGCGAGCGCGCCGACGCCCTGCGCCACCATCTTGTCCTGCTGGTCCTTCATGAGCGCGATGAGAGGGCTCACCACGACCGTGAGCCCGGGCAATATGAGCGCGGGAAGCTGATAGATGAGCGACTTGCCGCTGCCGGTCGGCATCACCACCACCGCGTCGCGTCCGAGCAGCACGGCGCGGATGGACTCCTGCTGACCGGGGTTGAACGCCGTGTGCCCGAAGCGCTCCCCGAGCAGGGCCGCGACGGAGGCTTCCCTGGCCGGCGAACGCGAGATCCCGGGCGAGACTGGCAGGAAGTCACTCACCGGTAGAAATCTAACGGATGCAGGAACGCACGCCCGAGGGCGGATACGTGTGCTTCGCGTCGACAGCTCCCGGGCTCGCACCACTCGTCGCCCGCGAGCTGTCGACGATCGGCGTCACGGTCGCCGATGTCGAGCACGACGGGGTCAACTTCACCGGATCCGCGTCCGCGCTCTACGCCGCGAACCTCTGGTCGCGCGTCGCGAGCCGCGTCCTCGTGCGCATCGGGGCGTTTCGCGCGAGCGCCTTTTATGAGCTCGAGCGCCGCGCCGCCCGGCTCCCGTGGGAGCGATTCCTGAGCGCGGATGTGCCAGTCCACGTGCGCGTGACGTGCCGAAAATCCCGCCTGTATCATTCCGATGCAGTCGCCGAGCGGGTGATGCGCGTGATGGCGGCCGCGACGGGCGCTCGCACTGCCGCCGCACGCGGCGAAGACGACGGCGCGGATGCGGCCGACGTGGCTGCGCAGATCGTGGTCGTTCGCCTCGTGCGGGACCACTGCACCGTCAGCGTCGACTCCTCGGGCGCGCTGCTGCACCGCCGCGGATACCGTCGCGCCACCGCGAAGGCCCCCGTGCGGGAGACTCTCGCGGCGGCGCTGCTGCTCGCGAGCGACTGGGATGCCGCGGGGTCGGCGCCTCTGGTCGATCCCATGTGCGGCGCGGGAACGATCGCCATCGAAGCGGCGCTGATCGCGCGCGGCCGGGCGCCCGGCTTGGGGCGAACCTTCGCATTCGAGCGCTGGCCCGAGTTCGTCCCGGAGGCGTGGGCCGGCGTGGTAGCGGAGGCCCGGACGCGCGAGCGGATCCCCGTGGCCGGCACGCCGCGCATCCATGCGTCCGATCGCGACGCGGGTGCCGTCGCGGCGGCGGAGGCCAACGCGGAGCGTGCGGAGGTTAGCCAGGACATCGAGCTCGCCGTGCGGCCGCTCTCGGCCCTCGCCCCGCCCGCGGGGCCCGGGTGGCTCGTCACGAATCCGCCGTACGGGGTGCGGATCGGCGAACGGGAGGGCCTCCGCGATCTGTACGCGCGGTTGGGTGACGTCGCGCGCACGCGGTGCGCCGGGTGGACCGTCGCGATTCTCTCCGGCGATCGGATGCTGGCCGGACATACCGGCCTTCCGTTCACCCCGCAGCTGCACACCACTCACGGCGGGCTCCCGGTCGACATTCTCGTCGCGCGCGTTCCGGGCTCCGCCGGTGCCGGCCACCTTTAGATTACGGTCATGTCCGATGCCGATTCGGCGAGCCGCGGACTACCGGTCAGCGGCTCGTTCAACGATGCCTACGTGGCCGATCTCTACGATGCCTTCCGGCGCGATCCCGCGTCGGTGGATACGTCGTGGCGCGAATTCTTCGGTTTGGCGGAACGCCTCACGGGGACGTCCGGAGGCACCAGCGTCCCGGTCGTCCCCACGTCAGCCCCGAACGTCGCGGCGGCGCTGCTCAAGAAGGCGGCCGGTGCGGGCGCCTTCATGCAGGCGATCCGCCAATACGGGCACTTTGCCGTCCCGCTCGACCCGCTCGGAGCCCCACCGCTGGGCGCCGCGGAGCTCACGCCGGAATTTCATGGCATCACGGAAGCCGATCTCGATCTGATTCCGGGCAGCGTCGTCGGTTTCCCGCACATGGCCACCGTGGCCGATGTCGCCCGCCGCCTCCGCCTCCGCTACACGACAGCCCTCGGGATCGAGGTCACGCACCTCGCGGCGGAAGCCGAGCGCAAATGGTTCCGTCGGGTGCTCACGGCGGAGGAGCTCACGCGCTCCCTGACGCCGGAGGAGAAAAAGGCGGTTCTGCTCCGGCTGACGGAGGTCGATGGCCTCGAGCGGTTCATCGGGCGCGCCTTCCCGACGGCCAAGCGGTTCTCCATCGAAGGCACCGATGCGCTCGTGCCGATGCTCGACACCGTTCTGACCGAAGGGGCCGCCGCCGGAGCCGAGCGCGTCGTGATCGCCATGGCGCATCGCGGGCGGCTGAATACCCTGGCGCACATCCTCGGAAAGTCGTACGCGGCGATCCTGGCGGAGTTCACCGGGAAGCCCGCAGGGCGCGACCCCGATAGCGGGACCGGGGACGTGAAATACCACCTCGGGTTCACCGGGAGGCGGGTGCTCGAGGATGGCCGAACGGTGGAGGTCCGGCTCGCCCCCAACCCCAGCCATCTCGAGTTCGTCAATCCCGTGCTCGCGGGATTGGCGCGGGCTTTCGAGCGCGACGGCGCGGCCCTCGCGACCCAGCGGGTGATCCCGGTCTGCGTGCACGGCGATGCGGCGTTCCCGGGAGAAGGGGTCGTCTCCGAGACGTTCAACCTTTCTCGGTTGCGCGGCTACGCCGTCGGCGGCACACTGCATCTCATCGTCAACAACCAGGTCGGATTCACGACTGACCCGATGGATGGACGCTCGACCCACTACGCGAGCGACATCGCCAAGGGGTACGACGTTCCGATCATCCACGTCAACGCCGACAACCCCGCGGCGTGCGTGACCGCGGTTCGGATCGCCGTCGCGTACCGCGCCCAATTCGGCAAGGACTTCCTGATCGATCTGGTCGGGTACCGGCGGTACGGCCACAATGAAGGGGATGAGCCAGCATTCACGCAGCCGATGCAGGCGGCGGCCATCAAGGCGCATCCCACGGTCCGGGCGCTCTGGGGAGCGCAGCTGGTCGCGGAGGGTGTCATGACGGCCGCGGAGGTAGAAGCTGCCGAGCGCTCGGTGGGTGATCGCCTCGCGGCGATACAGGAGGAGTTTGGCGCGCGAAACGACGCCGCGCAGCCCCGCACCCACGATCCCCTCCGCGCACCGCTCGTGCGTCCCCCGCGCCCCCTCGAGACGCAGGTGGCCGCCGACCGCCTGTCGGTCCTCAACGAGCGCCTGTTGCACTGGCCGGCGGACTTCGCGGTGCATCCCCGCCTCGCCCGCCAGCTCACGCGGCGTCGCGACGCGCTGGTCACGGCGGAAGGCGCGCACGGCGCCATCGACTGGGGGCACGCCGAGGCGCTGGCGTGGGGCTCGCTGCTCACCGACGGGGTCCCCGTGCGGATCACCGGTCAGGATGTCGAGCGCGGCACGTTCTCCCAGCGGCACGCGGTGCTGCACGATGTGACGACCGGCGCCACGTACACGCCGCTCCAGCACGTGGACGGCGGCGCGCGGTTCGAGATCTACAATAGTCCGCTCTCCGAGACGGCGGTGCTGGGGTTCGAGTACGGCTACAGCTCGGCGGCACCGGAAACGCTCGTTCTGTGGGAGGCGCAATACGGGGACTTCGCCAACGTCGCGCAGCCGATCATCGACCAGTTCATCGCCGCGGACCACGCGAAGTGGGGGCAGGACACGGGAGTCGTGCTCCTTCTGCCGCACGGCTACGAGGGGCAGGGGCCCGAGCACTCGAGCGCGCGTCTCGAGCGCTTTCTGTCGCTCTCCGCGGAGGGGAACATGGTCGTCGTGTACCCGACGACCGCCGCGCAGTATTTCCACATCCTGCGGCGCCAGGCCCTGGCGCGGCCGCGGCGCCCGCTCGTGCTCTTCACCCCCAAGAGCCTGCTGCGGCTCGATCGAGCCGCGTCCTCGGTTCCGGACCTCGCGAACGGGCACTTCCTCTCCGTGATCGATGATCCCATCGCATCCGCCGGCCCCGAGCGCGCCGAGGAGGTGCGGCGCGTCGTCTTTTGCAGCGGAAAGGTCTACTACGATCTCAGTGCGCCGGAGCGCCCCCCGCATGTCGCGCTCGTGCGCATCGAGGAGCTGTATCCGTGGCCGAGCGAGGGGGTCGCGTGGATCCTCGACCATTACCCCGCCGTCACCGATGTCGTGTGGGCGCAGGAAGAGCCGAAGAACATGGGCGCGTGGGCCTTCGTGGCGCCGCGGCTCGGCGCGCAGCTACCCTCCGGTGTCGCGCCGCGGTATGTCGGGCGCCCGGAGCGAGCGAGCCCCGCCGAGGGATACCTGGCATCGCATCAGGAGCAGCAGGCCCGGATCGTCGCGGAGGTCCTCGAGCCGCTGCCGCCGGGGAGCGGGCCGCCGCCGGTTGCGCGGGGGTCCACGGTGACGGCGCCCGCGCTCGGCACGCCCGCGTAGGACGTGCCGATGCGCCGCCGCCCCCGCGCGGCGATCCTCCTCGCCGCGCTGGCGGCCGGATCCCTCCTGCCGCGCCGCGCGGTCGCGCAGGAACGCACCGGGCTGCCGCTCGGTGAGCTGGTCGCGGGCCTCGGATCGAGCGCGCGGGTTCTCATGATTGGGGCGCACCCGGACGACGAAGACAATCGCATGCTGGCGTGGTTCGCACGGGGTCGCCACGTCGAAACCGCGTACCTCTCCCTGAACCGGGGGGAAGGCGGGCAGAACCTCATCGGCAACGAGCTGGATGAGGCGCTCGGCGTGCTGCGGACCGAAGAGCTGCTCGCCGCCCGTCGCATCGATGGCGCGCATCAGTATTTCACGCGGGCGTATGACTTCGGCTTCTCGAAGAGCGCCGCGGAATCGTTCCAGCACTGGCCGCACGATTCCGTCCTGAACGATGTCGTCACGATCGTTCGGGCCTTTCGCCCGCAGATCATCATCTCGGTGTTCTCCGGAACGCCGCGCGATGGCCATGGACAGCATCAGGTGGCCGGTATCCTGGCGCGTGAAGCGTTCGACCAATCCGGCGATACCGTCCGCTTTCCAGTGGCTCGCTTCGGCCCGGCGTGGACGGTCTCCAAGTTCTACCGGGACCGGTCGTACTGGGGCGGCGAGGACGCGACGCTCTCGATCGACGTCGGCGAGTACAGCACCCTGCTCCACGAGTCGTACGCCGCGGTCGCCGCGCGGGCGCGCAGCCAACACAGATCCCAGGGCTTTGGCAGCATCGTGCCACCCGCGGGACCGGTCATGGGGTACCTGCGCCGCGACGCCACGCGTGTGAACGCGGGCACGGATCCCAAGGCGGAGCGCTCGGTCTTCGACGGCCTCGACACGGACAGCTCCATGGCGTCCGGCGATTGCACGGCGTGCGCGACGGACCGGTTTCGACGCGCTGTCGCCGTGGCGAACGATGTGGTGGTGACGACGGCCGCGGACCGCGCCGAGCTCGCGCTGGGTGACACCGCGGAGGATACGGTGCGTGTCGTGGCCGCAGGCCATCTCGCGTCGACGACCGTCCATCCGGTCGTCGGAGCGCACTTGACCGCCCCGTGGTGGCTGGCCACGCCGCGGGCCGGCGACCTGTATACCGTGCCGGTGTCACGGGTCGCGGAGGATGCGCGTGTTGCGTCGCCCATGGAGCACGTTCACATGGACGATCCTCCGGTCACGCTCGACGTGCCGGTGGAGCGCCGCAGCGGAGACCCCACTCGGGGAGAGGTCGACCGCCCGCTCGCCATCGTGCCGACGGTCTCCGTGACGCTCGACCAGGTCGTCGCGTACGTCCCGGCTCGCGCGCGCGTCGATCGGACGCTGCACGTCCTGCTCCGCTCGGGATCGCCGCGCCCGCGCGACGTCGCGCTGTCGATGCACCTGCCGACGGGTCTGGCGACCGACTCGGCCACGTGGCACATGACGCTGGCGCCCTTCGGCGTTCGGCGGGTCGATGTCCCCGTCCACGGGACGCTCGGCGCCGGGAGCACCCAGCTCAGCGTGACGGTGACGTGCGATGGGCAAACCTTTGGGGCGGGCTACATCCCGATCGAGTACGACCACATTCGGCCGCAGAAGCTGTACCGTCCGGCGACGATCGACCTCCACGCGGTCGACATCACGGTGCCGGCCGATCTCTCCGTCGCGTACATCCCGGGTGTGGGCGACAATGTCGAGCCGGCGCTCGAGCAGATCGGGCTGCGGGTCACGGTCGTCGATCCCGCCACGCTCGGCACCACGGACCTCTCGCGGTTCCACACGGTCGTGGTGGGGCCCCGGGCGTATGAAGCGAGCGCCGACCTTCGCGCCAACAACGCGCGGCTGCTCGACTACGCCCGGCGGGGCGGCACGCTGGTGGTGCAGTACGGCCAGTATGAGATGACCGATGGCGCCCTCATGCCCTATCCGATCACGCTCAGCCGTCCGCACGACCGGGTCACGGATGAAAACGCGCCCGTGCGCGTGCTCGACGCCCGCTCACCCGTCCTGCTGGTGCCCAACCGGATCACGGACGCGGATTTCGCCGGCTGGATCCAGGATCGCTCGCTGTACATGCCGCATACGTTCGACAAGCAGTATCACGCCGTGCTGTCGATGAACGATCCCGGCGAGCCCGCGAATGACGGAACGATCCTCGTCACCCCGCTCGGCCGGGGGACGTACATCTACACGACGCTCGCCTTTTTCCGGCAGCTTCCGGCCGGCGTCCCCGGAGCCGCCCGGCTCTTCGTGAATCTCCTGGCCGCCGGACGGCCGTGATCGCCGCGCGTGCGCGGGCCGTGGCCTGGTCCGGCGCCACGGTCGGTGTGCTGGTTCTGGCGGCCTGCGCGCACGACGGGCGCACGACGATCCTCGTGTATTCCCCGCACGGCAAGGAGCTGCTGCAGGATGTCGCGACCCGGTTCGAGCGGGCGTATCCCCACGTGCACGTGGAATGGGAGGACATGCCGTCCCAGACGGTGCTCGACCGCGTGCGCGCGGAGGCTCCGAATCCGCAGGCGGACATCTGGTTCGGCGCGCCATCGGATCTGTTCGCGCGCGCGGCGCGGGATGGGCTCCTGGATCCCTTCACGCCGTCGTGGGCCGCCGAGGTTCCGCCCGAAGCGCACGATTCGGCCGAGCGATGGTATGGGACGTACCTGACGCCCGAGGTCATCGGCTACAACAGCCAGCTCGTCCCCGATTCCGTCGCGCCGAAGGATTGGGACGACCTGCTCCTGCCCCGCTGGCGGCAGAAGATCATCTTGCGCGATCCGGTCGAGTCGGGGAGCATGAAGGAGGTCTTTGGCGCGATCCTGGCCCGCTCCGTCGCGGCGACGGGGTCGACGGCCGCGGGATGGCAGTGGCTGCGCCGTCTCGACAAGAGTACGAAGGAGTATGCCTTTCAGCCGACCGTGCTCTATCAGAAGCTCGGTCGCGGCGAAGCCCTCGTGACGATCTACAACATGCCCGACCTCGCGACGCTGGAGCAGCGCGTCCACATCCCCGTCAAGTTCGCCATCCCCACGAGCGGGACCCCGCTCGTCGTCGACGCCATCGCCGTGGTGCACGGGACGCACCACGTCGCCGAGGCGCAGTGGTTCGAGGAATTCGTCGGGACGCCCGCGATGCTGCTGGTGGCCGCGCGCGATCATCTGCGCATCCCGGCCCGCATCGACCTCGCCGACGATTCACTCCCCGGGTGGATTCGGATGGCGCGCCGACAGATCCGGCCGCTGCCGATCGATCGCGCGCTCCTCGCCGACAGTCTCGACAGCTGGATGCAGTATTGGGACGCGCACGTCCGGCGGGGCGGATAGGCGGCCGATGGCCGGCGCCGGATCGCTCGCGCTGCGCGGTATCACGCGCCGATTCGGCGATACCGTCGCCGTCGACGGCGTGTGCCTCGAGATCGCGGAGGGCGAGCTCCTCGCGATCGTCGGCGCATCGGGATCGGGGAAGACCACGACGCTGAGGATTGCGGGCGGGTACGAGCCGGCCGACGCCGGATCGGTGTTACTCGATGGCGAAGACATCACGCTGCGCCCGCCGCAGCATCGCAACTTCGGGATGGTCTTCCAGCAATACGCCCTGTTCCCCCACCTGTCGGTCGAGAACAACGTCGCCTTCGGGCTGGAAGCGCGGGGTGTCGCGCGTCCCGAGCGCCTGTCGCGCGCGCGCGCGGTGCTCGCGACGGTCGGCCTCGCCGGCGCCGGACCGCGCACGGTCCAATCGCTCTCCGGTGGGGAACAGCAGCGCGTCGCCATCGCCCGGGCTCTCGTGATCGAGCCGCGCGTGCTCCTGCTCGACGAGCCGCTGTCGAACCTCGACCCGACGCTGCGCGAGACGATGCGCGAGGAGTTGCGGGCGCTCTTCCGGCACCAGCGGTTGACGGCGCTCTTCGTCACCCACGACCAGGCGGATGCGTTCGCGATCGCCGATCGCGTCGCCGTGATGCGTCTGGGGTGCGTCCTCCAGGTCGGGACGCCCGACGCGCTGTACGCCACCCCGGCCTGTCGCGCCGTTGCGGCGTTCGTCGGACGCGCGACGCTGGTGCCCGCGCAGGCCGAGGGCGGCTTGGCCGCCGTGACGATTGGCGGCATCGCACGCCGGGTCCGCGTCGCGACGCCGGACGGCGCACCGCTGACCGGTGCCGTATTCGCCGTGCTGCGACCCGAGGCCCTCTCGCTGTCGCCCGCCGATGCCGGAGAGCCCGACACCTGGCCCGGGATCGTCCGGTCGCTCCGCTTCGCCGGGGCGGCGTACGCGTATCATGTCGGACTCGCGGATGGCACCGATGTCGAGGTGGCGGCGCCGGAGCGCGTCGCCGCCGAGGGTGACCGGGTGCGTGTCGGCATCATCCGGGAGCCGGTCGCCGTGGTCGGAGACTGATGGCGCCCGCACCCGCGCGACGATTGGCCGTCAGCACGCGTCTCGCCGCGTGGGCGCTCATCCTGGTGCTGCTCTGGAGCGTGGCCTACCCGAACGCCGCCGTCGTCGCGGGCAGCTTCGCGCACGGACTTGGCTATTGGCGGGCTTTCATCGAGAGTCCCGCAGACCGCGAGGCCCTGTGGACCAGCGTCTGGATCTCCGTGGTGTCCGTCGTCGCGGCCTGCGCGATCGGCGTTCCGCTCGCGTTCCTGCTCGCGCGACGCGAATTCCCCGGCCGTCGCGCCCTGCGCGCGGTGGCGACGCTTCCGGCGGCGTTGCCTCCGCTCGTCGGTGTCGTCGCGTTCATCTTTCTCTACGGCGAGAGCGGCGTCATCACGCGCGCCGTTCAGGCGGTGCTGCATCGTGAGACGCCCCCGTGGTCCCTGAGCGGCGCCTGGGCGATCATCTTCGTGCACGCGTACACGCTGTATGTCTACGTCTTCCTGTTCATCTCCGCGGGGCTGGAGAACTACGACTCGGCGCTCGATGAGGCTGCGGCCGGGCTTGGGGCCGGACGCGTGCGGCGGCTCGTCCGCATCACGTTGCCGCTCCTCATGCCAGCGCTCGCCGCGGCCATGCTCCTCGTCTTCATGGCCTCGCTCGGGTCTTTTACGGCTCCGTACATCTTTGGCGGGGGCCTCCGCGTCCTGGCGACGCAGATCGTGACCACGCGACTGAACGGAGCGGTCGGGGTGTCGTACGTCGAGACGACCGTCCTGGCGCTGAGCGCCGTCGTCGCGCTCGTGCTCTTTCGCTGGCTCGAGCGCCGCCGCCAGTACGTCCTGCCGTCCAAGGGCGGTGGACGGCCCGCGCGCCGGCGCTTTCGCTCGCCCGCTCTGCGCCTGGCCGTCGCGCCGCTCGCGGCGGCGATCGTGCTCGTCCTGGTGCTGCCGCATCTCATGGTCATTCTCGTCGCGTTCGCCCGCGACGGCGCATGGACGACGCAGATCCTCCCGCCGGTCTACACGCTCGACAACTTTCGGCGGCTCGCGACCGATCCGGCCTTCCTCAGTCCCGTGCGCAACAGCGTCGCCATGACGCTTCTCGCGACGACCGCGAACGTCATCGTCTGTACGGCGGTCGCGATTCTCATCGTGCTCCGCCGGTTCGCCGGCAGGGGTCTCCTGGCCGCGCTCGCGGCATTGCCGTGGGCGGTCCCCGCGACGGCAATCGCGATCGGGCTCGCCTCGACGTTCAACCGGACGGATCTCCCGACGGCCCGCATCCTTCTCATCGGCACGTTCTGGATCCTGCCCCTCGCCTATTTCATTCGCGGCGTGCCGCTCGTGACATCGGCCGTCGAGAGCTCCCTGCGTCAGATGGATGCCTCGCTCGAAGACGCGGCTCGCGGGCTCGGCGCGAATGCGTGGCTGGTGCTGCGCCGCGTGATCCTGCCGGCGGCGCGGCCCGGGCTGGTGGCCGGTGCGACGCTGGCCGCCATCACGGCGGTGGGCGAGTTCGTCGCGAGCGTCGTCCTGTACACCCACGCCAATCGACCGATCTCGATCGACATCCTCGCCCAGATGCGTGATTTCGCGTTCGGCTCGGCCGCCGCGGAGAGCACGCTGCTCATCGCGATCGTCTTCCTCTTCACCCTCGCCGCGCGCGAGAGGGCGCGTGCCTGAGAAGGCGCATGCTTGAGAAGGCGCATGCCTGAAAGGTTGCGTGCCGCGCCGATGCGCTGGGTCGCCGCGATCGTGGCCAGTCTGGCGTGCGTTGCCCTGGCGTCGCTGGGCGATGTCTGGACGTACCATCACGTCTCCCTACCGCGCGTCTACGACACGGATTGGGGGCGCGCACTGCGCACCATGGGCTACTGGCCGCTCTGGGCGATTGTCGCGTTCGCGATCTGGCGGCACGGCGAGGGGTCGGGGCAGCAGCCGGACCGACGTGCGCGCTCCCGCTGGCAGGCGGCGTGGCTCGTCGGCGCCGTCACCGTCGCGGGGATCGCGGCCGAGCTCCTCAAGCTGCTGATTCGGCGCGAGCGTCCCGGCGCCGACTCGGGGCTGTATGTCTTTCGCGCGTGGACCGACCGGCCATTCAGCACGAGCGGCTTCGGGATGCCGAGCAGTCACGCGGTCGAGGCGTTCGCCGCGGCGACGGTGCTGGCCGGCTGCTTCCCGGAAACCGCGGTCGTATGGTATGGTCTCGCCATCGGGTGCGCGGTGACACGACTGCTCAGCGGGGCGCATTTCCTGAGCGACGTCGTCGCGGGCGCGGCGCTTGGCCTGCTGGTCGCGCACGCGCTTCGTCGTGCGTTCCGGCCGGGCGCGTCGTGATCGCTCGATGAGTGGTCTCGCGGGCACGATCGTTCGATACCGCGTCTGGGTCATCGCCGCTTGGGTCGCGATCGCCGCGGGGCTGCTGCCTGCGGCGCGCCGCATCGACTCGGTCTTGATGGTGGCCGGTGCCCGGTCGGGGCGTAGCGAAGCAGCGGATGTGGAGCGGCGCCTCGCGACGGACTTCGCCTCGCCCTATGCGCGATACGCGGTGCTGGTGGCGACCGGAATCCCCCAGCCCACGACGCCCGACGGCGGAGCGGCGCTGTCCGCCATCACCCGCGCGCTCGGTCACGCCCCGGGCGTCACTCGCACGCTCTCCTTTCTGTCGACGCAGGACACGACCTTTCTCGGCCCGAACGGGACGTTCGTGGTCGTCGGATTGTCCGCACAGAGCCGCAGCACGGACGACTGGATCGTCGGCCTGCGTCGGATCGGCGGTCACGTCCAGGACTCGCTCCGCGTCCGGTACCCCGCGATCTCCCTGCAATGGACCGGGAATGCGGCGCTCAACTACGATGTGCGCGCGACGACGGAGGAGGACGCCGCGCGCGCCGAGCGCCGGATCATCCCGATCACGCTCGTGCTGCTCATGCTGGTATTCGGCAGCGTCATCGCCGCCGTCATCCCGGTGATCGCGGCGGGGCTGGCGATCGTCGTGTGCCTCGGGCTCGCGGCCCACCTGGCGGGGCATTGGCCGCTCACTCTCATCGTACGGAACATCGCGACGATGATGGGACTGGGCGTTGGCGTGGACTACGGCCTTCTCATGGTCAGTCGGTTCCGTGAGGGGACGGCGCAGGGGCGCGACCCGCTCGACGCAGCGGAATACGCGCTGCGCCATGCGGGCCACACGGTCCTCGTGTCGGCCGCGGCGGTGGTCGTCAGCTTTGGCGCGCTGCTTCTCATTCCGGCGGCCGAGCTTCGCTCCATCGCGACGGGCGGCCTGCTCGTGATCGGCGCCGCGGCGCTGATCGCGACGACGCTGATCCCGGCGCTTCTCGCGTCGCTCGGGCCGCGCCTCGAATTCGCCCGTCTCTGGCCGCGCCGCGTCCGGCGCGCCGCCGGCGCCGGGACCGCAGCCGTCGCGGAATCGCCGGGGCCGCGGCGGAGCTCCGCCTGGCAGGCGTGGGCGCGTTGGGCCGTCGCGCATCCCTGGATCACCCTCACACTCGGCGCCATTCCGCTCGTGGCGCTGGGGATTCAGGTCCGTCGACTCGACTCCGATATACCGAGTGGCGACTGGCTGCCGCGTCACGCGGAATCGGCGGAAGCCGCCCGCTCGCTCGCCGTCATGGGCAAGAGCGGACTGATCGATGCGCTGCGCGTGCTCGTCGTCCTGCCCGACAGCGCGCGGGCCCTCACGCCCTCCGGCTGGACCGCGACGGCCCGGGTCGCCCACGAGCTGGCGGCCGACCCACGCGTGGCCACCGTCCGGTCGCTGCCCACCGTGACGGGTGCCGTACGGCCGTCGCCGAACTTTCTCGCCGTTCTCTCGCCGGAGGCGATCCGCACCTTCGTGAGCCGGGATCAGCGGACGGCGATCGTGGAGGTGATCCCGCGAGAGGGGGCGTCGCTCAGCGCGATCGTGGCGCTCGTGCGGCAGGTGCACGGGACCGATCCGGTCTCCCTCACCGGACTTGCGGGCGCGCAGGTGCTGGTGGGAGGGCTCCCCGCGTTCAACGCCGAATACCAGGATGCGGTCGGGGCGCGCGCCGGCCGGATCATCCTCCTCGTCATTGCGGGGACGGCCATCGCCCTCTTCGCGGGCTTTCGCTCGGTCATCGTTCCGCTCAAGGCGGTGGTGCTCAACCTGCTCTCGGTCGCGGCCGCGCTGGGCGCTACCGTACTGGTCTTTCAGGACGGCTTCGGGGTGCGTCTGCTCGGGCTTCCCGGGCCGATCGACGGGCTGTTTCCCGCCGTGCCGATCATCGTGTTCTGCGTCGTCTTCGGCTTGAGCATGGATTACGAGGTTTTTCTGGTCGCCCGGGTGGCCGAAGCGCACCGGGCCGGTTTGAACGCGACGGATGCCGTCGCCGAGGGGCTGGGCCAGACGGGCGGCGTGATCACGAGCGCGGCCGCCGTGATGATCGTGGTCTTTGCGGCGTGTGCGCTGAGCGATTTCCTGCTGATCAAGATCCTGGGGTTGGCGCTCGCCGTCGCGGTGTTTCTGGACGCGACGCTGGTTCGGATCGCCGTGGGGCCGGCGCTCCTTCGCCTGGCCGGTCGATGGAACTGGTGGCCCGGCCGATAGCTTCGTTTTCTATGCAGCCGCGCGTCGTCATCATCGGGGGCGGGTTCGGTGGGTACGCGGCGGCGCGAGAGCTGAAGGGCGCGCCGGTGGATGTGACGGTCATCGATCGGACGAATCACCACCTCTTCCAGCCGTTGCTGTACCAGGTCGCGAGCGCCACGCTCGCCCCGAGCGACATCGCGGTCGCGATTCGGTGGGTCCTGCGCAATCAACACAACGCGACGGTCCTGCTCGGCGAGGCGACCGCGATCGACGTCGAGGGCAGGACGGTGACGCTGGATGGCGGCGCCAGCGTGCTGCCCTACGACTTCCTCATCGTGGCCACGGGGACCCGGCACTCGTATTTCGGGCATCCCGAATGGGAAGCGCTTGCGCCGGGCCTCAAGAGCATCGAGGATGCCCTCGATATACGAAATCGGTTCCTCATGTCGTTCGAGGAGGCCGAGCGAGAGCAGGATCCGGCCGCGCGCCGGGCATTCCAGACCTTCGTCATCGTCGGGGGCGGGCCGACGGGGGTCGAGCTCGCCGGTACGATCCCGGCCGTTGCGCGCGTCGGGTTCCATCGCGAGTTCAAGCACATCGACACGCGGGAGACGCGGGTGATCCTGCTCGAGGGACTTCCCAGGATCCTGACATCCTTTCCGGACGCGCTGGCCGATCGCGCGCGGCGCGACCTCGAGCAGCTGGGCGTCGAGGTGCGCACGGGCGCGATGGTCACGCGGATCGAGTCCGACGCGGTCTACGTCGGTGATGAGCGGATCCCGGCTCGCACGGTATTCTGGGCCGCGGGGAACGCCGCCTCGCCTTTGGGTCGCTCGCTCGGCGTACCGCTCGATCGCAGCGGACGTGTCGAGGTCGAGCGCGATCTCAGCGTGCCGGGGCATCCCGAGGTCTTCGTCGTCGGGGATCTCGCGGCGACGGTCCAGCGCGACGGTGTGACCCCGGTCCCCGGCGTGGCGCCGGCCGCCAATCAGGAGGGACGTGCGGCGGCCCGGAACATCCTGGCAACGGTCGGCAATCAGCCGCGGCGCCCCTTTCGGTATATCAACAAGGGGAATCTCGCGACGATCGGTCGGCATCGCGCGGTCGCGGATTTCGGGTTCATCCGCGTCCGCGGATTCTTCGCGTGGTTTCTCTGGCTCTTCGTCCACATCATGTATCTGGTCGGCTTCCGCAACCGCGTGACGGTGCTCGTCCAGTGGGCCTTCGCCTATTTCACCTACGAGCGCGGGATGCGCGTCATCACCAACTCGGCCCGCATCGCGGTTTCCAACCCGAAGCCCAGGAACATTGTGGCGGCGACGACCGCTCCCGCCGCCCAGAAGGGGACGCCGGGATTGAAGTGATCGAATAGCAGCCCCGCCGCGAGCGGGAAGAACACCCGGGTCAGCCCGCCGAACGCCTGTTGCACACCCATGTACAATCCCCGATCGTCGGCGGAGATCGCGCGCGACAGCATCGACGTGACGCACGGGAAGGTGAACGCGGTTCCGAGTGGCAGCAGCGCGACGGGGATCGCGAGCAGAGGGAGGGTGGGAGCGAGCGGAAGCAGGATGAGGCCCAGCGCGAGCAGGACCGTCCCGATCCGCGACAGGCGGGCCTCGCCGAAGCGATCGACCGCGGGGCCCAGCAGCACGGCCCGCGCGACGATGTTCATGCCGCCGACGTAGGCAAAGAAGTAGCCGATCGTCGCTTCCGTGACGCCGAATCGCTTGGCGAGAAACAGAGCCAGGATCGCGGTCGACCCCACGAAGGCGCCGAGGCCGATCGCGTAGATCCAGATCAGGCGGGCGGCCGTGGCGGTGGGGTCGCGGATCACGCGCCAGATCGTCGACCGCGGATATACGAAGCGCACATGCGGTCCGATGTGCTGCGTCGTGACGTGCGACTCCCGCAGGAAGCGCCAGGCGAAATACATGTTGGCGAGGCAGATCGTGGCCGCGAAGAGCCCGGGGGCGCTACGTCCCAGGGTGAGGTCGTGTCCCTGCACCAGCAGATGATGCCGTCCCGCGACGAGTGCCCAGGAGCCGAGCAGCGGACCGAGTGACACGCCAACGTTGGTGGCGGCGGAAAGCCATCCGAGGGCGCGGGCCCGGTCCTTCTCCGCGGCCGTATCGACGACATACGCCTGGACCACGCCGACGGTGCCGCCGCCGGCCCCCTGGATAAGGCGCGAGAGGAAGAGCACTCCCAGGGTATTGGCAAAGGCGAAGACGACGTACGCGATGGCCGACGCGCCAAGCGCGATCAGGAGGGCGGGGCGGCGACCGTACCGGTCGGAAAAGCGGCCCCAGAGCGGCGCCGAGAGGAGCGTGGCGACCGAGAACGACGAGACGAGACATGCGTAGAGGAACGCATTCGCACCGAGCCGCGTCGCGTAGAACGGCAGGAGCGGCAGCACCATCAGCGTCCCCAACATATCCACGCCCGCAGTGGTGATGAGGACGGCCAGCTTCGATGGTGACGCGTGCACTGTGGGGCAGAATCTAACGTTATATTCCGCGGACCGTGCGGCTCCCAATGCGCCATGCTGTGCCCCAAGTTGTGTCCCATGCCTGACAGGATTCGGACGCGCGTGCTCGTCGTCGGGAGTGGCGTGGCCGGGCTCCGCACCGCGTGGGGGGCCGCGACCGAAGGGCCGGTCACGGTGCTGACCAAGCGCTCCCTTTTNNGTGGCGTGGCCGGGCTCCACACGGCGTGGCGAGCCGCCGAGCATGGTCCGGTGATCGTGCTGACGAAGCGGTCGTTGTTCGATTCGGCTACCGCGTACGCGCAGGGGGGGATCGCGGCCGCGCTCGGAGCCGGAGACTCGCCCGCGCTGCACCGCCGCGATACGCTGGCCGCGGGGGCGGCCCTCTGCGATGCGGACGCCGTGCGTGTGCTCGTCGAGGAAGGGCCCGCGCGGGTGCGCGAGCTCCAGTCGGCCGGCGCAGAATTCGACGTGACCGCGACCGGGCGGTTCAAGCTTGGCAAGGAAGCGGCGCACTCGCGCAACCGGATCGTCCACGCTCACGGGGATCAGACCGGCGCCGAGGTGGCCCGCACTCTCATCGATCGCGTGCGGGAATCCCCCAACATCTCGGTGCTCGAGACGACGCGCGTCTTCGATCTGATCGTGGAGCAGGGGCAGTGCCTGGGCGTGCGCGCCGGAGTCGCCGGGCGCGCGGTCGAGATCTTCGCCGACGCGACCGTCCTGGCCACGGGAGGGTGCGGGCAGGTCTACCGGTATACCACCAACCCCGAGGTTGCGACGGGAGACGGCTACGCGATCGCCCATCGCGCCGGCGTGCGACTCGCGGACATGGAATTCGTGCAGTTCCATCCGACCGCGCTCGATACCGCGGAGACGCCGCTCGCGCTGATCTCGGAAGCGGTGCGCGGTGAGGGGGCGATTCTCGTCAACGGGGACGGCGTCCGCTTCATGCCGGAGCGCCACCCGGACGGCGAGCTCGCGCCGCGCGATGTCGTCGCCCGGGAGATCTTCCGACAGCGCCAGCGCACGGGGGCCGTGTACCTCGACGCGCGCAAGATCGGTGCGATCTTCGCGGAGCGGTTTCCGGGGATCCTCGCCATCTGTCTCGCGCGCGGGCTGGATCCGCGGACCGAGCCGATCCCCGTCACGCCCGCCGCGCACTATATGATGGGCGGGGTCGTCGTGGATCTGGCCGGCCGGTCGAGCATGGCGCGACTCTACGCCTGCGGTGAGGTCTCGCGCACGGGCGTACACGGGGCCAACCGCCTCGCATCGAACTCGCTGCTCGAAGGGCTGGTCTTTGCCGAGCGGGTCGCGCGCGATGTCGCCACGGCGCCCGTGCTCGGGTCGCTGCCGCCCGTCGGGGACTGGACCGTACCGCCGCTCACGGATCGGGGGGCCGCCCTGGTGGCCGCGGACGCGATCCGGCGCGTCATGTGGGACGATGCCGGCATCGTCCGCACGGCCAAGGGGCTGCGCAGCTGCCTGGCGACGCTGGGCGAGATCGTCGAGCGGCTGCCCGAGGGTGCGACGGAGGAGCGTAACATGGCGCAGACGTCGGCTCTCATTGCGGAGGCTGCGCTCCTGCGCAAGGAATCGCGGGGCGGGCACTATCGCGTCGATTTTCCGAAGGCGAAGCGCAAATGGCGCCACCGCCACATCGAGTGGTAGCCGCCGGCCGAGCGCGGCGGGCTTGCCCGGCCTGTCACCGGGACCCTCCGTCCGCAATGTTTCTTTCAGCATGATGTATGCGCCGACCGCATGGGCGAACGCCCGCATGAGCGTCCCGGAGCTCCAGGACGAGATCCGGTCCCTCGCGCGCGAGCGGAACGCGGTCATCCTCGCGCACAACTACGAGCGGCCCGAGGTTCAGGACGTCGCCGATTTCGTCGGGGATTCACTGGGGTTGTCGCGGGAGGCGGCGCGGACGACCGCGGATGTGATCGTCTTCTGCGGCGTTCACTTCATGGCGGAGACGGCGGCGATCCTCTCGCCGCAGAAGACTGTCCTGCTACCCGATCTGGCGGCGGGATGCTCGCTGGCGGCGACGATCGACGCGGAGGGGCTGCGCGCGTGGAAGGGGGAACACCCCGGCGCCGTGGTCGTGTCGTATGTGAACACGACAGCCGAGGTGAAAGCCGAAAGCGACTATTGTTGCACGTCGGGGAATGCGGTCGATATCGTCAACTCCATCCCGGCCGATCGCGACATCCTGTTCCTGCCGGACCTGTTCCTCGGCGCGCACGTCCGCCGGGTTACCGGCCGCACGAATCTGCACGTGTGGATGGGGGAGTGCCACGTACACGCCGGGATCGGTCCCGAGGACATCACGCGGCAGCGGGCGCGGCACCCGGGCGCGGAGTTCCTGATCCATCCGGAATGTGGGTGCGCGACGAGCGCGCTGGACGCCGTCTCATCGGGCGCGGTGGATCCGGCGGGTGTCCACGTGCTCTCGACCGAGGGGATGATCCGCCGGCCCGCGACGAGCCCGGCGCAGGAGTTCATCGTCGCGACGGAGGTGGGGATTCTCCACCGTCTGCGCCGGGAGAACCCCAGTCAAACATTTTACGCGGCGAACGACGGCGCGGTCTGCGCGTACATGAAAGTGACCACACTGCCCAAGGTCAGGAGCGCGCTCGTGCGGCTCGAGCACCGGATCACCGTTCCCCCCGATATCGCGGCTCGCGCGCGGCTCGCTCTCGAACGGATGGTGGCGATCGGTGGGGGTCCCGTGGCCGCCGCGGCGGCCGCGGCTGTCGCCGAAGATCCGGGCGAGTGACCGGACGCATGTCGATCCCCGCGCTCGACCGTCCGTCTGGACCGCCGCGTTTTCCGCTGACGGCGGAGCAGACCAGCGCGCAGGTCCGTGCCGCGCTCGAGGAGGACGGCGCCTTCAACGACGTGACCACGATCGCGACGGTCGTGAGTGGGCGCCGTGCGGGGGGCGCCATCGTGGCGCGGCGCGCGGGGACGGTCGCGGGGGGCCCGCTCGCGGTCGAGGCTTTTCGGATTCTGGATCCCAAAGCGGTCGTGCGGGTGGACATACCGGATGGCGAGGTCGCCGGGACCGGTGCCTCGATCATGTTCATTCGTGGTCACGCGCGCGGGATGCTGTCGGCCGAGCGCGTCGCGCTCAACTTCATGCAGCACCTGTCGGGGATCGCATCGCTGACCGCGCAATTCGTGGCGGCGGTGCAGGGCACGCAGGCGAAGATCCTCGACACGCGCAAGACGCTGCCGGGCTGGCGGGTGCTCGAGAAGTACGCCGTGCGCTGCGGGGGGGGGCAGAATCATCGGATGGATCTCGCGTCGTCGGTCCTCATCAAGGACAACCATCTGAATGCGGTGGATGGCGATGTCGCGCTCGCGATCAGCCGGGCGCGGGCCGTTGCGCCCGCGGGCGCGCGCGTCGAGGTCGAATGCGACACGCGGGTGCAGGTGGAGGCATCCATCGCCGCGCACGCCGACATCGTGCTGCTGGACAACATGAGCCTCGATGAGATGCGGGAATGCGTGCGCCTCGTGCACGGACGAGCGGTCGTCGAGGCGTCGGGGCGCGTCCGGCTCGAAAACGTGCGCGCCATTGCCGAAACCGGCGTGGACTGGATTTCCGCCGGCAGCCTCACCCATTCCCCGCCCGCGCTCGACCTCGCACTCGACTTCGAGTAGCCGCCATGCGGCGCTCCCTCGCGCTCGTCGCCGCGGCCGCGCTCGCTCGGCTCGCGCTGGCCGCGTGGATCCCTCTCGTACCCGATGAGGCGTATTACTGGGATTGGTCGCGCCACCTGGCTCCGGCGTACTTCGACCATCCCGGGGCGATCGCGTACCTGATCCACGCGGGGACGCTGCTGTTTGGCGACACGCCGCTCGGAGTCCGATTTGGGCCCGTGCTCGCGGGAACGGGAACGGCGCTGGCCACGGTCGCGCTCGCGCACGGATGGGGTGGTCCGTCCGCCGCGTGGCGTGCGGCGCTCATCGGCTCCGTCATGCCGCTGGCAAGCGTGGGCCTGCTGCTCGCGTTGCCGGATGCGCCCGTGTTGCTCTGTGGCGCGGTCACGCTGTGGACCGTCGACCGTGCCATCGGCGCGTCCGGACGGAAGGCGCTCGCGTGGTGGGTCGCGTCCGGCGTCGCGGCCGGTCTCGCACTGGATTCCAAGTTCACCGCCCTCGTGCTGCTCGCGGGCGTCGCGATCGCGCTCGTCGTGCACCCCGATCTCCGGCGCCACCTGCTCCACGCCGGGCCCTACGTCGCGTGCGGCGTCGCGTTTCTCGTCGTCCTGCCCGTGTTGCATTGGAACGCCGCCCACGACTGGATCTCCTTTCGGTATCAGATCCAGCACGGACTCGGGCACGGGCGCGGCTCCGCGATCGGGCGGGAGGTCGCGCTGCTCGCCGGCGAGGCGGGGGTGATATCGCCGGTGCTCCTCGTGTTGCTCGGGATCGCCGTCGTGCGCGCGCTGCGTTTCGCGGCTCCCGTGCCACTGCGCCCGGGCGCATTCGTTGCCGCGACGGTTGCCACGACGGTCGCCGCGTTCTTTGCGTGGAGCGCGCTGCGCCATTCGGTCGAGCCCAACTGGCCCGCCCTCGCCGTGCCTCCCGCGATCGCGCTCCTCGCCGCGATGCCGCACTCGCCGATCATGCGCCGATGGGAGCAGGCGGGGGTGGCGCTGGCCGCGGCGATC
The DNA here is from genome assembly GCA_003141205.1 of Gemmatimonadota bacterium. Taxonomy (GTDB): domain Bacteria; phylum Gemmatimonadota; class Gemmatimonadetes; order Gemmatimonadales; family Gemmatimonadaceae; genus FEN-1251. Next base: position 4,997 of record PLLD01000193.1, on the reverse strand, counting down.
AGTGTCGTCTTCTACGTGCACGCGCTGCATCCCTTCCTGCCGATCGACCCGAAGGTCGATCCCGTCGCGCGAGCGTACGGATGGGATGAGGTCGCGGATGGTGTGGCGCGGGTCCCCGCAAAATGGGTCGCGGCGAACCGGTATCAGGATGCGGCCGAGCTCGCATTTCATCTGCCCGGTCACCCGACGGTTTTCTCTCTCAACCTCCAGAGCCGGCCGAATCAATACGATCTTTGGCCCCGCATCGGCGAGACGGTGGCGCCGGGGGATACGGTGCTCGTCGTCCTCGATGACCGGTACCCGACGACGGAGGCACCGGAGCTGCTCCGTGCGGCGACGAGCGCCGTGGCGGGGCCGGCGATCGACATGCACTGGAGAGGGAGCGTTGTCGCTCGGCGGCGCATCTGGCAAGTTACGGGGCTGGCTCATTCACCCTGAGGTCCCTATGGATTCACCCCCGAGCGGGCCGGTGGCGCCCGCCGCGGTTCCTCCGCGCCCGCCTGGAGAGACCGTCGTGCCGCGCGATCTCGATGTGTTCTTTGCCGCCAACCGGGCCCGCATCGAGCGCGAGCTCTTCGAGTTTCTCCGCATCCCGAGTGTGAGCGCCCGCCCCGAGCACAGCGCCGACACGGCGCGCGCCGCGGAGTGGGTCGCCGGTGCGCTTCGAACCGTCGGTCTGCAGGCGGAGCTGGTGCAGACGCCGGGGCATCCGATCGTCCTGGGCGAATGGCGCGGCGCCGGACCGGATCGGCCGACGCTCCTCATCTACGGCCACTACGACGTGCAGCCGGCCGAGCCGCTGGAGCTGTGGACATCGCCCGCGTTCGAGCCGACGGTGCGGGATGGCAAGGTGTTCGCGCGCGGCGCCGTCGACGACAAGGGGCAGGTGTTCCTCCACATCAAGGCGCTCGAGGCCCATCTGCGGGTGCGCGGGCGGCTGCCCGTCAACATCATCATGCTGATCGAGGGGGAGGAGGAGGTCGGCAGCACCCACCTCGGCGACTTCGTCCGGGCGAACACCGACCGTCTGCGCTGCGACGCCGTCATCATCTCGGATTCCTCGATGTTCGCGCCCGGGATCCCATCGATACTGTCGTCCCTGCGCGGGCTCACGTATCTCGAGATCACCGTCGACGGGCCCGCGCACGATCTCCATTCCGGGATGTACGGCGGCGGCGTCATCAATCCCGCGACGGCGCTCGCGCACATGCTCACGACGCTGCACGATGACGCGGGGCACGTCGCGATACCGGGGTTCTATGATGCCGTGCGACCGTGGTCGCCCGACGTATTGGACCGCATGCGCGAGCTCCCCTTCCAGGAGGAGGTATTTCGCGCCGAGACCGGCGCTCCCGCGCTGGGCGGGGAGGCGGGGTATACGACGCTCGAGCGGATCTGGACGCGCCCGACGTGCGAGATCAACGGACTCCTCTCGGGCTATACCGGAGAGGGGGCGAAGACCGTGCTGCCGGCGCGTGCGATGGCCAAGGTGAGCTGCCGCCTCGTCCCCGACCAGGATCCGCACACGATCGAGCGACTGATCGAGGAGCATCTCGCGCGCGTCGCGCGGCCGGGCGTGCGCGTCACGGTCAAGCATCTGCACGGCGGCCGGCCGTGGCGGGCCGATCTCGAGGGTCCGATATTCGATGCGGCGCGGCGCGCGCTGGCGGCGGCCTTCCGTCGCGAGACCGTCATCATGGGAGAGGGTGGCTCGATCCCGGTGGTCGCGGATTTCGTCGACGCGCTGGCGGTGCCGGTGCTGCTCATGGGATTCGGCCTGCCGGGGGAGAACGCCCATGCACCCGACGAGTGGATGAGCGTCGAGAACTTCGAGCTCGGCATGCGGGCGGTCGCGACCCTTTTCGATTTGGTGTAGGGGCCCGGGCCCGCAGGCGGGCGTGCGGGCCTGGAAGGGCGCTTAGAAACGCCAGTTGCGCGTCAGCGAAAGGCCGAAGACATCCTTCGTCGTCACGTTGGCACTGGGGCTCAACGTAGGGTCCGCGAGGTACCAGGGTTGCAGCGTGAGCGCCAAAATCGCCGTCTTGCTCAGCCGTGTCTCGACGCGGGCGCCGGGCGGGGCGACCGGCACGAGGTCGAGACCGACGTACGTCGACGACGTCACGTATTTCCCGAACTCGAGCTCCGTGTTCCGGAGATAGCCCGTCAATCCCTTCGACGAGACTTCCGTCGGGACGCCGGGAGTCGGAGTGATATTGAGCACGTCCGCGCCCAGCGAGCGCGCGACGTCTCCCTGCAGCTCTTGCGTGAAGGTGCCGATCGCGACACCGGCGAGGCGTTGCGTCACGTACGGTCCCACCGATCCGGCGAGGTTGGCGGCGTCGAGTCCGCCGGCAGTGCTTCCGCCGCCGCCCCCGCTGCTGCTGCCGCCCCCCGCGAGCTGCGCGGCCGGAGAGCCGAACGCGAGATACGTGAACAGGTCCGTCTGCGACAGCGGGGGCTCGGCGTCACTGCTGAGCGACAGGTGCGGAGCCGTGACGGTGCCGCCGATGAGAATGAGAACGTTGAGCGGCGGTCTGCCGGGTGCGCTTACCGCGTACTGCCCTGTCGCCTGTACGGTCGGATCGAATGTCGGGGTGCCGACGAAGGTCGCGGTCCCGCGCGTGATCTGGAATCGCTTACTGAAGAAGGTGTACTGGCCCCGGTCGGTGTTCACGATGCCGTCGACGACGACGGCGTGCTGATCCGGATTGATGCGTACGGTCAGCGGGTCCTCGGTATACACCTCGACGTTTGCCGCCTTGTTGCGGACCCACGTATCGCGATCGACGGAGAAATCCACGTCCATCCGGAGGTGGGCGATCAGGGGCGACGGCCTGGGGATCGCCGCGAGCACCGCGGGCTTCGATGTATCCGCGACGTAGTACACGACTGCGTCGCCCGCATCGATGACCTGTCGCCCTCCCACATCCGGGATGAGGGCGACGCCATGGCGCACCCGGACGGCGCCGTACACGTACGCGGCGAACGCCGGTCCCGCGATCACGAGGCTGTCGTCGACGTCGAAACGTCCCCACGTCGTGTTGTCGACGACCCGGGCGCCGCGCCCGGTCATGATCAGATCGACGGGGAGCACGGCGAAATCGGAGACGTCGATCGTTCCCGTCACGCGAACGGGTCCGCGATTGCGCCCCACGAGCGAGTCGATGCGGAGGGTGTCGCCCAGCAAACTGACGTGGGATGCGACCTGCGTGAGGGACACGCCCAGGTCGTTGAGATGGATTCGGCCGTTGCTCAGGGCCAGCTCGCCGCGAACGACCGGGTGATGCGCGGTCCCCGATATGACGGCGTGCGCGTGGACCTCCCCTTCCGCGTTCGATACGGACGTCAGGAATATCGGGAGGAGTCCTAATGGAAGACTGTCTGTCTCGATCTTCCCCGTGAGCGGGCGGTCGAGTACGCGCGCACCGGTGTCCGTCAGCGCAAGATCGATCGGCACGGTCCCGTCGGCGACGAGGAAGGGCCGCGGGGTGACGACCCGGTTTGTGATGCTCGGGATGGCGGCGTTGGCGACGGCCGAGTCGAAGGGGATCGGTCGCTCCATCTCGGCGTGCAGCGTGAGCGTCGTCGTGTCGTAGCCGAGCCGAAGGTGAATATCCGGGATCGGAAACGTGCTCATCGCGCCATCGGTGAGGGTGCCCGATCCGGTCACAGTCGGATGCTCGGCGGTCCCCCCCAGCGTCGCGCGCGCGCTGACCGTGCCGCGCGGACCTATGGGATGCTCGGCCAGCGTTGCGGCCGTCTCGATCGGCAGGCTGTCGACGGCGAGCGCGATGTGCGCGGGAGTATGGGCAGGCGCGCCCAGGGGAAGGGTGCCATCGATGCGTACGCGTCCGTTCCCGGGCATGGCGCGGAGCGCGACGTCCTCGAGTCCGAGTCCGGCCGGTCCCCACCGCACGGTGCCCGGATGCTCCGACCGGATCGTGGCGGAGTCGATCTGCGCGAAGACCGAGTCGTACCGGATCGTGGTCTCGTTCGAGTCCAGGGTGACGTGGGCGCTGCCTGCGTAGCGCTCGCCGCGGGCGCGGCGGACGTCGAATGTCAGGTCGCCGGCCGGCCGGCTGAATGCAAGGCGCGCGTCGACGGTATCGAACGGGATGTGCCGCGCGCTCACCCCCGCGGCGTGCACGGTCGCGAGGATCGGCGCGCTCAGGCTCGGTCCGCCGGCCCATGTGAAGGAGCCGTCGAGGGAGTCGATGGTGGCGCCGAAGCCGGTCAGAGCAAAGGCCGAGAGGGCGCCGCTCAGGTCGAAGCGTTGCGCGGCGCCGCGCACGTCGCCCGTCGCCGCGAGGCGACCCGTCAGGGAGTCCAGGTGGGCGCGGGTGGCGTCGGACACGGCGAGGATGCGAGCGACCGTCGCGATCGAGTCGACGGAGAGGCTGTAGGTGAGGCGTCCGTCGACCGTGGACCGGAGGCCGAGGGTCCCCGCGGCGTCGAGGGTCGTGGTCAGCGCGTGAATGCGGACGTGCGTGGTGTCGACGCGCAGGACATTGTGCACGATCGTCCCGTTCAGGGCCAGGGTGTCGATGTCGACGGTATCGGTGAACGCGCCGCGGATGGGGGCGACATGGGCGTGCACGATCGTACGTATCGTCAGGCTGTCGGCGGTCGAGCCGTCGACGGTGGCGGTCCCGCTGAGGGGTCCCTGCAGCGGGAACGCGGGCGCCAGGATCTGGACGAGCTCGAGGTGCACCGGATCGAGCGTCGCGGTGAGCGCGTGTGCGGCGTAGACCGGATTTTTCGGCGTGCCCCCGATGCCGAGGCTTCCCGTGAGGGTGAGGTGGTTGGAGCCGACCCGCGCGTTAGCGAACAGCACGTCGGCGTTCACCGCCAGAAGGTGCCGCCCTCCCGACAACGCCGCCCGTCCCTGGAGGACGCCGTCGGTTGGGATGTGGGCGGTCGGCGCGACCGCACGGATCAGGTGCGTGTCGATGCCGGTGAACTGCAGGTCGGTATCGAGGATGCGGAGGGAGTCGCCG